>JBDKHE010000289.1:0-5892 GCA_039797805.1 Verrucomicrobiota bacterium | reverse complement strand
GCGCTCAGGGCGTCGTCGAGGACGAGGATCGGCGGGTGCTTGAGCACGGCGCGCGCGATCGCGATGCGCTGGCGCTGCCCGCCCGAGAGCGTGATGCCGCGCTCACCGATGAGCGTGTCGTAACCCTGGTCGAAGGACAAAATGGTGTCGTGGATGCTCGCCGCGCGCGCGGCGTGTTCGATCTCATGGTCGAGCGCGTTGCCCCGGCCGAGCCGGAGGTTGTCGCGAAGCGTCTTGGAAAAGAGGAATGGCTCCTGCATGACCACGCCGATCTGCGACCGCACCCACTTCCGGGGCAGCGCCGAGAGTTCGCGTCCGTCCAGCCGGATCGAGCCTTGGTTGTAGTCGTAGAGGCGCAGCAACAGGTGGATGAGCGTGCTCTTGCCCGCGCCCGACGGGCCGAGGATCGCCAAGGTCTCGCCGGGCTTCACCGCAAAGGAAACGCCGGCAAGCGCGCCACCCGCTTCCGCCGTCTGACCCGCATGCGAAAAGGACAACCCTTCCACGGTCAGGGCCCCGCCGAGCGGAGCGGTGGTGTCCGCCCGGGCCGACGGCGCCGCGTCCGCCTCGCGCGTCACGGCGAGGATTTCCCGGATCCGATTGAGCGCGACGGAGGTCTTGCCCAGATCGGTGAGGATGCGCCCCATCTGGCGGACGGGCCACAGGATGATGCCGAGATAGGCGAGGAAAGCGAAGAGCATGCCCACGGTGAGGCGTCCCTCGACGACCCAGCGGGCGCCGACCAGCAAGACGAGACCGATCTGGCTCAGCGCGACGAGATCGCTGATGGACCAGTACCAGGACATGAGCCGGAGCATGCGCAGACTCCGGTCGCGGTACTGCGCGTTGGGCACGGCGAACTTGGCGCGCTCGTGGTCCTGGCGGGCGAAGGCGCGGACGACCCGGATGCCGGTGAGGTTTTCCTGGACGACCGCCGTCAGGGCGCTCTCCGCCTCCTCGACGGCCTTGAAGACGTGTTTCACGCGGCGAAAATAGAAATAGCCGTACGCCACGATCGGCGGGATCAGCACGAAGGAGACGAGCGTCAGCGGGGCGTTGAGCGCCAGCAGCAGCGGAAACGCCGCGCCGGCCAGAATGAGCGCGTTGCCGATCTCCATGATCTGCGTGGCCAGAAACTGACGCGTGGTCTCCACGTCGCTCGTGCAGCGCTGCACCAGGTCCCCGGTGTCCGCGCGGTCGTGGTAGGTCGCCGGCAGGTGGCCGAGGTGGTCGTAGAGCTCGTCCTTCAGCCGCCGGGCGATGCCGTCGCTGGCGAGCGCGGCCTGCCAGCCCTTGAGGTAGGTGAAGACGCCGCTGCCCAGGCTGAGGAGGACCATCATGACCGGCGCGAGCCAGAGATGGGCGCGCAGGTTATCCGCACCCCCGAGCAGGAAGAGCATGGCCGCGATCAGCCGTGGCGTCGGGGTACCGTCCGCCGGATGCGAGACGGCATGATCAATCGCGGCACTGCCCACGAGCGGGATGCCGAAGTTGATCACGGTCGCGAGCACGAGGCAGGCCAGGGCCAGCCCGTAGCGCAGCCGGTGGCCGCGCATGATGGACCAAATGACTTTGAGCTGGGAAAACACGGGGACGGATGAGGACGGAAAGGGACGTTAAAAAGGAAGGGGACGCGGGGCAACCCGGCGAAAGCGGGCCCAGGCGGGGAACCAACACGGTTCCGAAGAGCCCGCTCGACGCGGCGGGCCAAAACCGACTCAGGAGGTCGGAGACGACACGCGCGCCACGAAACAAAGATAAATGTGGGGTGTGCGTGTGTTCATAGTGAGGAAGGAGACGAGACAGGGGTTTAGCCTCCGGACCCCACTTGGCAAGCCGAGATTCTTCGCGCACCCAACCGCGGGGTCGCCCTGCCCGATGGAAGAAACCAGGACAGGCCCGATTCCGGGAAAGATCCCGCGCCGGAATGGCCGGCGCCGCGAGCGTGTGCTTGTCACCTTCGGCATCCATTGAATGAGCGACCTGCACCGACACCTCGCCGTTAAGCGCGAGGACGGATCAGTTCGCACGCGCGACGAGACTGGCAACGCGGCGTTCCTCCAATCCCGACGAGCGTGCTGAAAGACTTTCGCGATAAGGAAACGAATCGGTGACGGGGGACTTGAGACTTGCCCGCGGCGCGATCGGGGCGACAATCGACCACGACCATTGGTCAGTGCAGCGTTTCGCTCCGTTCGCTCCCCGGGCCGGGAGCATTTCACCGCCGCCGTTCGTTTCCACGTTTCCATCGCGACCGCCTTCACCTCGCGCTGGTTCTCCCCCCGACCGAATCCCAACCGCCACCCTCCCAACCCTCCTCCACCATGCCTGCTCCGCTTCCTTCCCCCGTCATTTTCCTGCCTGGCATCATGGGCAGCACCCTCCGCGACGAGTACCAGGTCGATCCCGATAACGTCTGGTCCGTGGCGAAAGCCGCGCTCAAATCCTATGAACGGATCACGCTGCACCCCGACGACCTACGCTATGAAATGAAGGAGCCGGCGCGGGTCGTGAAGGACCAGGTCTTTGAACTTTTCTACAACGAGATCATCCAGGAACTGCGCTACAACCTCAGTCCGGGCCCGGAGATCGAGGTACCGGTCTTCCCCTTTGCGTACGACTGGCGGCAGCCCCTGGCCGTAACGGAGGCCGCGCTGGCGGCGTTCGTGAACGAGGTGATCGAGCGGACCAGCCTGCTGCGTCACTACAACGCGGAGGGCTACAAGCCCAAGAACGGCCGCGTCAACCTCGTGGGCCACTCCATGGGCGGCCTGGTGATCGCCGGCTATGTGCAGAAGTACGGTCTCGCGCAGGTCGACAAGGTCGTGACGCTGGCCTCGCCGTTCCGCGGCTCGATCGAGGCCATCACCAAGACGACCCTCGGCGGCGGCGGCTTCAGTTCGTCCTCCGGCGGTTCCCGCGAGCGCGAGGCCGCGCGGCTCACGCCGGCCCTGTATCACCTGCTCCCCTCTTACGACGGCGCGGTGAAGCCGGTGAAGCGGGATGTCTACCTCAAGGAAAACTGGCAGCGCGGCATCGTCCGCACGATCGGCGGCTTCATCGACCGCAACAGCCTTCTGCCCAAGGAAACCGATCCGCAGAAGCGGGCCGACGAGACCTACGCCCTGGCCGAGACCCTCCTCACGCGGATTTTGGATGACGCCTGGGACCACCGGAGCCGGATTGAAAAGCTCCGCTTGCCCGATCCCAAGCGCTGGCTGTCGGTCGTCGGCGTCGGCGGCAAGACGCGTGTCGACGTGAAGATCACGGTCGACCCCAAGGATGGTCCCTTCTTTGACATCCCCGACGAGGTCAACGACTGGAAAGCCGCCAAGCCCAGCGTGCGCACGGGCGACAACACCGTGCCGTACCACGGCGCGCGTTGCGCCTTCATCCCGACCGAGCAGGTGGTCTGTCTGTCGACCGATGACTTCGGCTTCTGGGAGTTCGGCGACAAGCTGCTCACCCACCTCGGCTTTCACAGCGCGCTGCCGAGCATGAACGTGGCCATCCGTCTCACGATCTCGCACCTGCGCGGCAAACCCCAGGGCGACATCTGGGGCCGCCCCTCACCCGAGATCAAGGCCAAGGACTGGGATCCGCCGATCCCCGGCCTGGCGCGGAAGTAGTCCGCCGCGGAATCACCCACGACCCGTCTTCGGCCAAAGACAGGCGGCGGCTACTCCAGCCGTTTCTTGTGCGCCCCGTCCTAGGGCCGGGCCGCTTCGATCAGGGACTTGGCGGCCGCGCGGGCCTCGGCGGCGAAGGTGGCGTCGGCCTTCATGTCGGCGTGGACCGTCGCCCCGTCGATCAGGAACATCAACTGGCGCGCGAGCACCGCCGGGGCCTTGAGACCCGCCTCGGTGGCGAGCGCCTGCAGCCGGTTCTGCAGGGCCTGCTTGTAGGCCGTCGCGGCCTCGCGGGGCTTGTCGCCGGCGACCGTGTACTCGCCGACGGCCTTGATGAAGGCGCAGCCGGTGAAATCCTTCGACCCGAACCAGCCGGCCAGCCAGTCGAAGACCGCCAGCAGTCGCCGTTCGGGGCTCTTGCCCGCGGCAGCGATGACGTCCTCGATGCCGGCGAGGATTTCCCCGCTCTTCTTGGCCATGGCGGCGGCGATCAGGTCCTCCTTCGAGTCAAAATGGTTGTAGAGCGTCATCTTGGCCACGCCCGCCTTGGCCAGCACGGTGTCGATGCCGACCGCCCGGTATCCATTCTGGCAAAACAACGCCCACGCGGTTTCCAGCAGCAGCTCGCGCTTGGCGGAGGTCGGGGCGGGGATGTTTTCGGCCGGGCTCATGCCACCCAGCAAAGCGGCTGTGTCCCGGACGGCAAACAGAAATATACAGATCTGTCTATTTTGTGCTTGCAACCAGCTAGACAGGTCTGTCTAGTACAGGTCTCAACCTGAGGCTCCGGCGTTCGCCGCCGCCCTTTTCAACAAAACCAACCAACAGGAAATCCATCCCATGAACCGCATCCCCGCCATCGATCCCACCACCGCCTCCGGCTCGACCGCCCCGCTTTTCGCCGGCGTGAAAGCCAAGCTCGGCGTCGTCCCGAACCTCATGCGCACGCTCGCGCAGTCTCCGTCCGTCCTGGAGGCCTACCTCGGTTTCAGCGGCACCCTCGCCAAGGGTGTCCTGCCCGCCGCCGTCCGCGAGCAGCTCGCCCTCACCATCGGCGAGGCCAACGCGTGTGAGTATTGTCTCTCCGCGCACACCCTGCTCGGCAAGGGCGCCGGCCTGAGTCCCGACGCCATTCTGGCCGCCCGCCGCGGTGAGGCCGCCGACCCGAAGGTCGCCGCCCTGCTGCAGTTCGCCCGCTCCGTCGTGGCCGCCCGCGGCAAGGTCGCCGATGAACAGCTCGCCCTCGTCCGAGCCGCCGGCGCCAGCGACGCCGAGATCGTGGAGGTGGTCGCCCACGTGGCGCTCAACGTCCTGACCAACTACACCAACAACGTCGCGCAGACCGTGGTCGATTTCCCGCGGGCGCAGCCCCTGGAAGTCGCCGTCGCCTGAGCCGGCCAAATTGCTTGGTCCCACCGGGCGCCCTCCTTGTGAGCGGCGCCCTTTTTTGCGCACGAATTCTGCCCCCTCCGGGTCCTATTTCCCCACCGCTGCCTCGCTGTGCCCCTCGGCCAGCTTACGCCACGGCGCCCAAGCCCCCGATTTTCACGGCTTGCTTCACGAGCCCCATCGCGACGTCGAGCTTCAGGTCCTCGAGTTTCTTGAAGTTGATGCAACTGCGGCCGGTCTTCACCTTGCCGAGCTTCGCCGCATGGCGCTCGGCGAGGTAGCCGTCCTTGTCGGCGGAGCAGATGTGGAGGCTGTAATAGCTTTTCCCGGCGGTGAGACCGATCAGGAACCAATCACCTTCCCGGCCGCTGGCATACTTGTAGTGATATTTCCCGTAGCCGATGAGAGGCGAGGAACCCATGCCGGTCATCAAGACCGGTGCGAGCTTTGGCGCGGCTTTGCGGATGGCCTTGTGCACGGCCGTCATCGTGGCCCGGCGATCCGCCGGCAGGCTGGCAAGGAATTCGACGACGGTGGTAAGGGGCTTCGGCATGCGGCCAGATTGCCTGTCCGCAGCCGGCTCAGCAAACCTGAATGATCCCAAGGGAACCCCGGGGCCCGCAAGGTTGGCCGGAGTCCGCCCCAAAGGCGCGGCCACAATCGCCGGGAAAATCCACCCGCTCCCCGCACTGCGGGCGCTCAGGTCCGCAGGATTTTCTGGAGGGCCTTCCCCTTGGCCAGGTCGTCGACCAATTTGTCCAAATACCGGATTTCCCGCATGGTGGGCTCCGTGATGTCCTCGACGCGCACGCCGCAGATGACGCCGGTGATCAGCTTCCGCTTCGGGTTCAGCTTGGGGGCTTTCGCAAAGAAG
>JBDKHE010000288.1:0-4060 GCA_039797805.1 Verrucomicrobiota bacterium | reverse complement strand
CAGCGGATCAAAGCCGGGCGTCGCGCTGCCGGCGGTGGCTTCCAGCCGAAGGAACGCGGCAATGGGTTTGTCGATGAGCGTGGCCGGTTCGCAACCGGTGAGGTGCACGGCGGCGGGGTTCATGCGCGAGACGTTCATCAGCTTGGTGACCACGAAGACGGCGTCCGAGATGGAATCAATGATCAGCAGGTTGTAGCGGTTCTGGTGCTCCAACGCCTGCTTCGCCCAGCGATCCTCAAGATTCTGCGTGACCAGTTTTTCGTTGGAGGCGGTCAGCTCGGCGGTGCGCTGACGGACCTTGGCCTCGAGCTGTTCGTTGGTCTGTTCCAGCAGGCGGGCGGCCTGACGCCGCATGGCGAGATCGTCCCGGATGAGCCAGGCGGCCCCGCACAACAGGAGGAATTCAAACACGACCCCGCCGAGGGCGGTCCAGCGCGTGGTCTGCGCCTGCTGGAAGGAAGCGCGGTCCCGCTCCGTGAGGAGGCTGGTCTGGGTCTCGCGCATCTTCTCGACGCGCCGTTGCAGATCACGCTGTTCGCTGCGGATGGTCTCGTCGCCGAGGAGCTGTTGCAGGGCGGCGGAATCACCGGCCTTTTTCAGGTTGGCGATGCGGCTGGCGAGTTCGGCCCGGCGGGCCAGAAGGCTCGCGATGGGGGTGAACTGTTGTTGCTCGCCGGGAGCATTGGCGATCAAGGCGGTGATGACCGCGACACGCTCACCGAGGTCGGCGAATTTTTCCTGATAGGCGCTGTGGTCGCGCGGATCGGCGGTCAGGAGGTAGCGGCTCAGATCGCCCTCCGCCGCGGCCAGGGAGGGTTGGAGGGCATCGAGCTCGGTGATCAGGGCGTGGGTGTGGTTGACCCAGTCGCTGGTGGCGATGGAGCGGTTGAGGTTGCTCAGGGTCGCGACGACGATGGCAACCATGACCGCGAGGATCAGGACGAAGAAGATCAGGACGCGCTGAAAAGTGCGGTTGTCCTGCGGAGGGGGAGTGCCGGGGTCAGTCGACATTGAAGGCGGAGGGATGGTTGGTAGCAGACGGGGGTCCTTCTTCCGGGCCACCGGTCTTGGAGACGGTGGTGATCATGGTCTTGCGGCGGGTTTCGTAAGAATACGTGAACTCCGAGGCAGTGGTCCAGCTTGCTTCGAGGGAGGCGGCCACTTTGTTGGCGATCTCCCGCAGTTCGGAGCCGGAGCGGGTGAGGGTGAAAAAGACGGCCCGGTTGTTGTAGTCGAGGTAGGCCTTGCTCTCGTTGATGTAGCAGACGGCGTGGGCCACGCGACCGGCGAGGCGCACGTGGACGAGGCGGGTGGTGTAGTGGTTCCGGCCGAGGACATAGTCCGCCAGGACGGAATAGTCGTCACAGTCGCCCTTCTCCCGCTGCAGAAAGGCGGAGGGGGATTGGATCGGTGCGTTGAATTCGTACGCAAAGGAACTGAAGTAGGAGGCGAACTTTTTGGGACTGAGTTTTGGGTTGTCGGTGAGCTCGCTGAGGGTGACGGCTTCGAGACCGGCGGGTATGGCGACTCCGCTGGCTAGTATCCAAAGCCAGAGAAGGACCCGTCTGGGCCAGAATAGACTGTGAAATGGCGCGGTAGTCACGGTGGGCAACCGGACCAAGGCGACGGGCACATTGAAAATGGGCCCGGGCTCTGGTGAGCCTTATGTATCGGACAAATCGGCGCCAGGTTTAGCCCCACCGCCAAGTAAGTGCATACAGGCGAGGGACTCCGCTTAGTCGTTGATTCCGTGAAAACCTGCCGAAAGAGTGAGGGTCGTTTCATGTCCACGCACCGAATCGTCTCCACCTCCATGGATCGTGCCCGCCGGCTGGCCCCTTTCGGGCTCGGGCACACCAAACCCAAGCACTTCCGCGACATGCTCAAGGTTGCCTGGGACAACCGCGACAACCTGGGCTACGCCTGGAAGGTCCTGAATCGCGGCGTGTGCGATGGTTGCGCGCTGGGGGTGTCGGGTTTGCATGACTGGACCATCGATGGCGTGCATCTGTGCATGACGCGGCTGAATCTCCTGCGGCTCAACACCATGCCGGCCATGGATCCGGCGGTGCTGGCTGATGTGTCGACGCTGGCGGGCCAGGATAATCGTCGTTTGCGTGAGCTGGGCCGCCTGTCGCACCCGATGCGGCGTCGGCGCGGCGAAAAAGGTTTCACTCCCATCACCTGGTGCCAGGCGCTGGCCACGATCGGGGCCCGCTTGCGCGCGACGGATGTGCGGCGGATGGCGTTTTTTGTGACGGCCCGCGGGGTGACCAACGAGGTTTACTACACGGCGCAGAAAGTCGCCCGTTTCCTTGGCACCAACAACGTGGACAACGCCGCGCGCCTCTGCCACTCGCCGTCGACGGCGGCGATGAAGCACATGCTTGGCCTCGCCGCTTCGACTTGCAGTTACAAGGATTGGATGGGGTCGGACCTGGTCGTCTTTTTCGGTTCGAATCCCGCCAACGACCAGCCGGTCTCGACCAAATATCTGCACATCGCCAAGGAGCAGGGGACGAAGATCGTGCTCGTGAATCCGTATCTGGAGCCGGGCATGAAACGTTATTGGGTGCCCTCGACTGCGAGCAGCGCCTTGTTCGGTTCCGATCTCGCCGACTACTGGTTTCCGGTCGGGCAGGGGGGCGACATCCCGTTCTTGTACGGCGTGCTCAAACACCTCATCGCCACCGGCAAGGTGGACCGCGCCTTCGTGGATGCACACACGACGGATTGGGCGGAGGTTGAGCAGCGGGCGCAGGCGCTCGACTGGGCGGAGCTGGAAAACGGCAGCGGCCTCCCTCGCACCAGCATGATCGAGTTTGCCGAGTTGGTGGGGCAGGCGCGGCACGCGGTCTTTGTCTGGAGCATGGGCGTGACCCAGCACGAGTGGGGCGCGGACAATGTGCGCATGATCCTCAACGTCGCGCTCGCCCGCGGGTTTCTCGGTCGTGACAAATGCGGCGTCATGCCGATTCGCGGACACTCCTCAGTCCAGGGCGGGGCGGAGATGGGGGCGTATTCCACGGCCTTCCCGGGCGGCAAGGCCGTCAATGCCGCCAACGCCGCCGCCCTCGCCGCCGAGTATGGGTTTCCTGTGCCGGACTGGCCGGGACTCACCGCCACGGAGATGGTGGAGGCCGGTTTTCGCGGCGAGCTCGATGCCTTCTACATGGTCGGGGGTAATTTCCTGCGCACGCTCCCCGATCCGGATCACGTGGCGGAGGCGCTTTCGCGCGTGCCGTTCCGGGTGCATCAGGACATCATGCTGACGGACCAGATGCTGCTGGATCCTGCCGACGAGGTGATCCTGTTGCCGGCCAAGACCCGTTACGAGCAGGACGACGGCGGCACGGAGACGAGCACGGAGCGTCGCGTGATGTTCACTCCGGAAATCACCCGCGAGGTCGGGGAAGCCCGCGCCGAGTGGCGCATCCTGTTGCAGGTGGCCGCCTCCACCTGGCCGGAGCGCGCCGGCGAGCTTGGCTGCCACACGGGTCAGGAAATGCGGGAGGAGATCGCGCGGGTGGTGCCGTTTTACGATGGCGTGCAGCGGCTGCAGAAAGCCGGCGACGCCTTTCAATACGGCGGTCCGCATCTCTGCGTCGGCGGCGTCTGCTCGACCGAGGACGGCAAGGCACATTTCGTCGCTGTGGATATGCCTGACCGGACGCCACGTCCCGAGGGCGTGTTTCACGTGAGCACTCGCCGCGGCAAGCAGTTCAACTCGCTGATTTACGCCGATATCGATCCGCTCAACGGCGCCGCGCGCGATGCCGTGCTCATGAACGAGGAGGATGCGGCCCAACTGCACCTCATGCACGGTGACCGCATCGCGTTGGTCAATGACCGCGGCCGCTACGAAGGCCGCGTCTTTCTCGCGCCCCTGGCGGTCGGCAACCTGCAGATCCACTGGCCCGAGGGCAATCACCTCATCCGTCGTGGCGTCGAGGATCGCGGCGGTGGCGTGCCCGACTACAACGCGCACGTGCGGATTGAGAAACTCGGCTGAACGGATTGCCCCATGATTGTGTCTGGCTATGCCTTGTTGGAGGGTCGG
>JBDKHE010000287.1:0-2561 GCA_039797805.1 Verrucomicrobiota bacterium | reverse complement strand
GCAGCTCCAGCACGGTTTCGCGCCAGTGGTCGAGTAGCGGCAACGGGCAGGTGTCGCGCACCAGCGTCCACAGGCGGTCAAGCCGGTGGGCGCTGTCGCGTGGCAGCAATGCCAGTGCGCTGGCGTTGGCCTTGTCGGGCTTGACGCAGCGCCGGTCGAACAGCCACACGTTGGAGAGGGAGCCGAACAGCGTGCGCCGGTAGGCCCGCGTGATGCGCTTCTCCAGATGATCGACGTTGCCGATGAACACCGGGACGCTGCCGCCCTCGTCGGTGATGATGTGGAACTGGTCCAGTCCCTGCTCGTCGCGCCCGAGGGTCAGGCGGGCGAGGAACTGCTGGACGGCGGTGTCGCGCGCCCAGATGGACAGGAAGATCAGGCTGCCCTGGTCGTCGCCGACGCAGGCGTCGGCCATCAGGTCCGGGCATTCGTCGATGTGGAACAGCGTGGTGGATGAAGTGTGTGCGTGCATGGTGGTGTCCTCGATGAAATGAGGGGCAGCACCGCCCGCAGGGGCAGCGAATGCCCCGTTAGGGATGAAGGAATGCGGATAAGGTGTTCGATCCGCTTGGGCGTTCAGAACGTCTGTTCGGTGAACGAGCCGTCGGCCTGATGCTTGACTACACGGTTGCCAACGTTGCCCTCGCAGTCCTGTTGGACTTCGGTGAACATGCTTTCGGGCACGTCGATGTGGAAATGGCGCAGGACCACTCGGTAGTAGTCCAGGTAGTGGTTGAACGGGTCGCTCTCGTGCAGGTTGCTGTACAAGAAGTCGTCGCTCTCGACCTTCGCGGTATCGTCGATCAGCTCGGCCGGCTTTTCGATGAATAGGAAGAAGTAATTTGCCGGCCGGTCCCAGCCCAGTACGACGGTGATGGGAAAGCCCTTGTGAACGGTGTCGAAGTAGTGCCGACTCATGGTGATGTCCTCGGTGAATCGGAAACAGCACCGCCCCTGAGGCAGGTGCTGCCCCAAGGGGTGGAGAAAAGCCGCGCAAGCGGCGATGACGTGTGCCGGACCTCAATAGTCCGAATCGCAACCGGACGGGCAATAACCCAGTTCGATTCCGTGCGAGCAGTAGCCGTTTTCGGCGTTCCAGTCCTGGGTTTCCTGCCTTTCGGCCGGTGTGGCGTAGCCCCATTCCTGTGCGATCTGCAGCGCCTGTGCGCGTTGCTCTTCCGGCAATCGACTGGCTTGCGCGTCGATCTCCGAACTGAAAAGCGTGACCCAGTGGTCCCAGGACAGGCCACAACCACGCTGGGCGTGCTCGGCGGCTGTCTTGCAAACAGCTCGCCACGCGGGTTCACCCAGCGAAGAACGGGGTGTATCGCAATCGATGGTGGACATGATGGAGACCTCCAGAAGAAAGCCGGGGGCCTCCCCGCATAGGGAAAGAGCCCCGGCGGGTGGATGAAGAACACCGCGCATGCGGTGTCTGCGATCACGCAGGTTGCAGTTCGGCCTGGCGGCTCCACTCCTGCGTTTTGAAGTCCAGCGCGTAGCCCAGATCGCCCAGGCGGGCGATCTGCGCGCGCAGGGCGCGGCGGTCGATGGTCGAATCCAATTTCACGGAATCGCCCAGCGGCCAGAGCAAGCCGAACAAAGCAACGTCGCCCTCTTCGGTGCTGCCAGGGGCAGCCGCCGCAGCGGGCGTCGGTGCATCCACACCGAAGGGCGTGGTATCGACCAGCGGGTCCGCCGAGGCCTGCACGGGTGCGGGCTTGGCGGGTCTGGAGGCCTTGGCGGGCTTGGCCGGCGTTTCCGCAGGCTGCGTCCCCAGCTCTTCATCGAGTGGATCGACTTCCTGGGTGGCGAAGCTGCGGGCCTCATCACGACTCAGTTTGTCGATGCCGTTGAGCGTCATGCCGTCGAGGTTTGCGCGCACTTCAAACCGCGCGCCGCCCGCGACCGGATAGGACTTCGCGAAGATGTAGCGAATGACGAAATCCCCGTCGTACTTTCCTTCGGGGTACTGCTCCAACTCCGCGTCTTTAACCGCGAACTCGCCGATGGGGGTAGAAAGGCGCCCAACCGTGAACGGGCCGTTCTTGCCCCGGATGGTCCGCAACGTGAGCTGGCCCGGGACGACGATGGGTAGGGCTGATCTCGTAGGTGCCGATGTGGCTGCCATGTTGGTTCTCCTTGGACGAATAGGAAAAAGGCAAGGCCCCGTGAGGGGCCGTGCCGGATCAGAACGAAGCAGCCAATGCCGGCTCCTGCTCCTCGACTGCACATTCGGGCTCGCGCTCGGCGGGCTCGGCAGATTGGTAGGAAACGGCGTCGGCGGCAGTGTCGATGGCGTTGGCGGCTTCGGACGCGGGTGCGTCCTCCGCTGGCGCTGCCTCGGCATGCGCCTGGCTCGTCGGATAGACCTGGGTGCCGTCGATCTTGATCAGACCGATGTGGACCAGCGTCGATTCCAGGCTTGCGGCCGGTTCCCCAGCGTGCTCGCCCTTGGTGCGGATGTACGGATCGATCTTCATGTCGTTCAGACGAAAGGCGATCAGCACCTTGCGATCCCCTTCGATGGCCTGCACGCATCGGCGAACCAGATGCTCGGC
>JBDKHE010000286.1:0-3693 GCA_039797805.1 Verrucomicrobiota bacterium | reverse complement strand
AGCAGGACAATCCCGGCGCCCCGGCCGCCTTGATCGCCGAGCTGGTGAAACTCGGTCACGGCCTGCTCCTGCTCTCCCGCGGACAACCCGTGCTCTACTACGGCGACGAACAGGGCATGGTTGGCCGCCTCGGCAACGACATGCAGGCACGCGAGGACATGTTTCCGTCCCGCGCGCTCGACTTCCGCGATGCGCCCCTGCTCGCGACCACCCGCACCGGGGCGGACGACAAGTTCGACGAGCAACATCCGTTTTACCAGTTCATCGCCACGCTCACCGCGCTGCGGAATGAGCATCCGGCGTTGCGCATCGGCGCGATGCTGCCGCGCGCGACGGATCACGACGAAATCTTCGCCTTCTCCCGTTTTGACCGCCACGAACGCGTCGAGTACCTGGCCGTGTTCAACAACTCGCGCACGAAGACCCTGACGGTTGCCGTGCCCACCAGCCAACAACCCGGGGCCAGCCTGCGGCGGCTTTTCAGCTCCGATCCGCCGGCCGCCGGACCCGAAGTGGCCGCCGACGCGAACGGTCGCGTGAACGTGACGCTCGCTCCGCTGCAATTCTCCCTGTGGCGCGCCACGGCTCCGCTCGGCGCCGCGCCCGCCCCCCGTCTCGCCCTCGTCACGCCCTTTTCCGGCGCCGCGCTCAAGCTCGGCAAGCGCGAGACGGATGGACACGTCTTCCCGAACCGCACGGAAATCCGCGCCGAAGTCGCGGGCGGCGACGGTCTCGGCGAGGTGACCTTCACCCTGGAACGCGCCTCGCGGCCCGGCCAGATCGAGTACCTCGGCACGGATGATGCCGCCCCGTATCGGATCTTCTGGCGACCGGCCAACGACCTGCCGCTCGGCGAGAAGTTCACCGTCACCGCCACGTACAACGACCTGCGCGGCCAAGTGGTCAGTGCCCGGTTGACTGATCTGTCAATCGCCTCGACCGAGGTGCCGACCGGCATTGTCGGATCGCAGGTGCCCTGCATCACGCAACAACCCGTCGCCGGCCAGGCGCCGCTCAAGGGCGTCGTCACCCTCTCCGTTGCCGCCACCGGCACCGGTCCGCTGGAATATCAGTGGCTGCACAACGACGACGAAGTGGCAGACGCCACGGAATCGACGCTGAACGTGGAGGTGTCGCCGGACACGGTCGGCCGCTATCGCGCGATGGTGCGCAACCGGGCTGGTACCACGCTGAGTCGAGAGGTCCGGGTGGAGGTTGGTCCGGCCGCGAGTCCCTGACCGGCCGGGACGGCGGACGGCCAATTGTGTCATCGCCAACCGGCCTGCCGGCTGCAGGATCGGATCCCATCGTCATGAGCAAGATTTTCGTCCCCCATTTCCCTCGTATCGCCCTGTTGTTGCTGTTGTCCGTGGTGCTCGGTTGGTCCGCCGGTTGCGGCAAGCGCACCACGGCGGTTTCGCAGGCCACCAAGGACGGCATCATGCTGGTCGGCAACGGGGCCGAGCCCTCCGATCTCGATCCCCAGACCATCACCGGCATTCCCGAGCGGGATATTGTCTGCACGCTCTTCGAGGGCCTGACCCGCAGTGATCCGAAAACCCTCGAGGCCCGCCCCGGCGTCGCCGAAAGCTGGGATGTATCGGCGGATGGTCTGACCTACACTTTTCACCTGCGCAAGGGCGTGACCTGGTCGGACGGTGTGCCGCTGACCGCGCGCGATTTCCATGCGTCTTTCCGCCGCCTGTTGACCCCCTCGCTGGCCTCCGACAACGCCGATCAGCTTTACCTGGTGGTCAACGCCGAGGCCTACCACAAAGGGAAGTTGCAGGACTTCTCGCAGGTCGGATTCAAAGTCCTCGACGATCACACCCTGGAAATCCGCCTCGCCTACCCGGCCCCGTTTCTCGTCAAGACCATGGCCTCGCGTTCCTGGTTTCCCGTGCCGATGCACGTCTTGGAAAAGTTTGGCAATCCGCTGATCAAGGGCAGTCCCTGGACCAAGCCGGGCAACCTCGTCGGCAACGGTCCCTTTGTCCTGAAGGCGTGGTCTCCGCACAGCTACGTCGATGTTGAGCGCAGCCCGACCTACTGGAACCGCGCGAGCGTGAAGCTCAATGGCATCCGCTTCATCCCGATTGAAAACCAGCCCGCCGAGGAAGCCGCCTTTCGCTCCGGGCAGCTGCACAAGACGGAGCGCGTCCCGCTGACGAAGATCGCGGTCTACCGGCGCGAGGCTCCCGGCCTGCTGCACATCGAACCGTATTCGGGGGTGTATTATCTGAACTTCAACGTGAACCGGGCCCCGTTCACCGACGTGCGCATCCGCCGCGCGCTCGCGATGGCGGTGGACCGTGAGGGCCTGGTGAAAAACGTCACGCTGGCCGGCGAAACCCCCGCCTACCACTTCACGCCCGAAGGGTTGGAAGGTTACGTCTCCACCGCGAGAACGCGCCTGGATTTCGATGAAGCCCGCCGACTCCTGGCCGAGGCGGGTTATCCCGGCGGCAAGGGCCTGCCGCCCATCACGCTGCTTTTCAACACGGCGGAAAACCACCGCCTGATCGCCGAGACCCTCCAGCAGACCTGGAAACGTGAACTCGGCATCGACCTCGTGCTCGAGAACCAGGAATGGAAGGTGTACTTGGACAACATGCAGGCCCAGCGGTACCAGCTCTGCCGCGCCGGCCTCATCATGGAACCCTTCGATCCCTCCCAGTTCCTCCGGGTCTTCACGACGGATTCCGGCTTCAACCGCACCGGTTGGTCCGACCCGGAGTACGACCGCCTCTACGAGGAGGTCATGCGGACACCCGACCAGACCAAGCGGCTCGCCCTGATGCAGCAGATGGAAAAAATCCTCACCGACGCCATGCCCATTCTGCCGATCTACTACTACACCA
This sequence comes from Verrucomicrobiota bacterium, assembly GCA_039797805.1. Lineage (GTDB taxonomy): Bacteria > Verrucomicrobiota > Verrucomicrobiia > Opitutales > Opitutaceae > Lacunisphaera. The sequence continues at coordinate 832 of JBDKHE010000286.1, read as the reverse complement.
ACCAGTTTCTGTTGGATCCCTCGGTGCACGACTGGGTGGGCAATCTCATGTCCCTCGGACCCTTTGAGCAGGTGTGGTTGCAGTGAGGTGCCAGGTTGATCCTCCATTGGTCATTTCTTGCTGACTGCTAGCAGCCTGGCTAATTTGGCTTAACTCTCGGACGGCGTTCCGACTGAATACTGGCAGAATGGCTGCGTCCCCCCCAACCCCTTCGCCGGTCCACGGCGTGCAGGCCTCCCCGACTTCTGATTCAGTGCCGGCGATCCTGATCATCAACTGCGGGAGTTCGTCACTGAAATTCGCCCTGATCGCCACCCATCAGGAAACGCTCCTTCTCTCCGGTCTGGCCGAGCGCCTGGGCACCCCCGAAGCCACCATCAGCTGGAGGCTGGGGGAGGAGAAAAAATCAAAGGCCCTGGCCGGGGAGGATCTCCGCGCGGCCCTGCACGAATTGATCGCCATCCTTCCCGTCAACGTCCGCATCATCGCGGTGGGTCATCGGGTGGTACATGGCGCCGAGGCCTTTTCACACAGCGTGCTGATTGATGCCGGGGTGTTGGCCGGCATCGAGCGATGCTGCGCCCTCGCCCCGCTGCACAATCCCGCCAATCTCGCCGGTATCCGGGCCGCCCAGAAGATGTTTCCCGAAACGCCCCAGGTGGCGGTCTTCGACACGGCTTTTCACCAGACGATTCCCCGGCACGCCTTCCTCTATGCCGTGCCCTACGACTGGTACGAGAACGACGGTTTCCGGCGGTATGGGTTTCACGGCACGAGCCACCGTTACGTCGCGGGCGAAGCGGCGCGACGGCTCAACCAACCGCTGGCCTCG
>JBDKHE010000285.1:0-2867 GCA_039797805.1 Verrucomicrobiota bacterium | reverse complement strand
GGCGGGTGGCTACGCGATCCAGGAGCACGCGGATCTGATTGTGGCGCAATATACGGGATCTTTGAGCAATATTGTGGGTCTTCCCGTGGACGAAATGAAACAACTTTTGACTCAAGCCGGTCTCCGGTGCTGATTTTCATCCCGTGAGCACCGAATTTGCCCTGCCCGGCGAACGACCGCTGGCCCCGGATAAAGGACCCTCCGACCGCTCGATCATCATCGGCGTCGTGGGGACGCTGCTGTTTCACATCCTGCTCGTCTGGCTGACTCCGCGTTTTGCCTTCGACGAGTTCTCCGGCGTGCACACGGGCATCCACATCACGAGCAAGGATCGCGGCAAGAGCTTCGACTTCCAACTGGCCGACTCGCCGCAGGAAAAGCCGCGCAATCCCCTCCAGTTCGTCGAGACCAACCCGGATGCCCCGGCCAATGAGCCGGACAAGACCGACAATTTCAGCAACCGCAACCAGCAGTCCGCCCAACTCGAGGCCCCCAAGGAGATTGATCCCCTCAACCGGCCGAGCATCAGCGACGCCCAGGACAAGATCCAAAACGACACCGCCGTCGTCACCGGCGACATGTCCGAACCGCAGATGGGTGCAGCCGCCATGCCCGAGTCCCTCCAGACCGCAGAGGTCGACCAGCGCGAGCAAAAGCTCCGGATGGAACTGGTCCCGCTCAGCGGCTTCGACAAGAGCGAAGGCAAGTCCGAGGACGGCATCGCCACCAACGTGGCCGACAGCAAGAAGCCGACGACCAACGCCGATCGCAGCGTGGAAGGCGCCCGCGATGGCAAGGAGGCCGACGGTGGACTCGTCGCCGTCAGTGCCACGCATCAGGCCCAGCCCAAAGCGAGGCCGAAGCTCACCGCGCCGCGGCCGACCATTCTTTCGAACCGTGTAACCGGCACCAGCAATCTCGGCATCGTCGGCATGGACGCCCGTTGGAGTGAATATGGCGATTACCTGAACGAGCTCATCGAAATCGTCCAGACGCAGTGGTATCGCATCTTGCGGGACAGCGCCGTCTCGCCCCCGCGCGGATCGCATGTGGTCATCACCTTCAAGATCAACTCCAAGGGCGAGACCGACATCGTGAAGGTCGAGGACTCCGACGCCGGCAAACAGGGCGTGTTCTCCTGCCAGAACGCCATCCAGGCCCGGCAGCCCTACCGCAAGTGGACCGACCAGATGATCGCCGTGCTGGGTGATGACCAGACCCTGACGTTCGCCTTTTATTACCAATAACCAAATGGGACCACTACCGGCAGATTTTTGGGAAACTCTGCCCTTGGGCGGCAATGTACGGCTGCTCGCCCGTGACGCGAACGGCCTGGCCGCCTACGACAAACCCGCCGGACTGCTCTCGCATCCCAACGACTCCAAGGACGAGCCCCGCTCGTTGCTCACCTGTCGTTACGACAAGAATGCGCAGTGCTACCACTGGAAGAACACCGAGGGCGCCGAGCGCAAACTCTGGCTCCTGAACCGGCTCGATTCCGCCACCTCGGGCGTGATTTTGGTCACCGCCAGCGAGAAGCTCGCGCTCGTCATTCGCGAACATTTTGCCCGCAAGCAGGTGCGCAAGCTCTACAACGCGCTCGTCTTCGGCCACGCCCACACGAAGAAAGAGATCTGGCGCGACTTCCTCGCCGTGAACAAGAAGGGCGGCACGGTGCGCACCGCGACGGCGGGCAACATCCCGTCGGAAACCCATTTTGAGGTGATCCGACATACACAGAAAAGCCTGTCCACCTCGCTGATCCGGCTCGAACCCCGGACCGGCCGCAGCCACCAGCTCCGCGTGCAGTGCGCAAAACGCCACCTCCCGATCATCGGCGACCAGACGTACGGTGATTTCGGCCTGAACCGCGAATTCGCCAAGGCCCACAAGACGAAGCGGCTGTTCCTGCATTCGCTGGAGACGGCCTTCACCTACGAGTTCGGCGGCAAGACATTTTCTTTCAAGGCCAACGCGCCCCTGCCGGCGGAGTTCTTGGTGGCGTATTGAGAGCGAGGGCGGTGGACGCAGTGGTGGCAGCGATATTCGCGGTCGGTCGGAGACCGACCCTCCACGAACATGGCGGACTGCCTTTTGGAGGGCTGGTCTCCCGACCAGCCGTTCAGTCGTGCCAGCGCAAAAGATTCATCTCACCCTGATTTGGCCAATCGTCAGGGTTTGCCACCAACCCAGCCCGGACGGGATTGGCGCGGACGTATTCCCATTTCGTTGCGTAGCTTTCGTGCTGGCGCAGTTGGGTGTCCCAGAAGTTGGGTTGCCAGAGCGTCCCTTCTTCTGCTTTGAGCGCTTTGCAGAGAGATGATTTCCAGAAGCGAACCCAGAGCCCAAGAGGTCGGGGTGGTATTACTCCGGGGGCGCAAAACAGATGGATGTGATCGGGCATGATCACGTAGCGGCCGACCAACCAGTGGGTCGCGCGTGACCACGCAGCTTGCAGAGCCCGATGGACTTCATTCGTCGCGAGCAGCGAACGTCGCTTCTTTGTGCATACCGTCAAAAAGATGATGACCGATTGATTGGGTTTCGCCACCGGAGAGGGATGCGCGGGACGTAGTCGCTGGGGTAGGGCGGGATTTGCGCCTGCTGCGTTCATGCCTTCGGTCGGTCTGGAGACCGACCCTCCACCAGTAGGACAGGTTGTCTGTTGGAGGGCCGGTCTCCCGACCGGCCGTTGGGGCCTAGATTCGGATTCAGACATATTGATTCGGCCCAAAGGGAAATGGATATCTCGCAGGCATCGTGGCAAAGCCAAAAATGGCACGTACGAGGTCCGGCGAACCTTCTTAAACTCCATCTGGGGATAGCAGCTCGCGCCTATTTTCACCCGGATGTGGTCATGCCGAACA
>JBDKHE010000284.1:0-3927 GCA_039797805.1 Verrucomicrobiota bacterium | reverse complement strand
TCGGTTTGCGCAGTGCCCTGGAGGATTGTGCGGATATCACCATCGTCGGAGAGGCCGGCACGGCATCGAGCGGCCTGGAAATGCTGATTCGGCTCTCGCCCGACATTGTGATGCTTGACCTGCATTTGCCTGACAAATCGGGCCTGATCGCGTGTCGCGATTACCTGAAAACCCGACCTGACACTCCGGTCCTCATCCTCACGTCCAGCAACAGCGAGGGGAACATGCACGATGCCATCTCCGCCGGAGCCAAGGGCTATCTGCTCAAGGAAAACGATGCCGCGACGCTGGCAACCGCGCTGCGCAAAGTGGCGCAGGGTGAATCGGTCATCGATTCCTCCATGGCTGGAAAAGTCATGAATCTGGTGAAACATGGCGGCAGCCAGTCAGCCGCCGACAAGCTCAACAGCCTTTCTCCCCAAGAACGCCGCGTGGTGGCCCTGCTGGCCGGCGGCAAGACCAACAAGGAAATTGGCGACCAGCTCAGCCTGACGGAGAAAACCGTTAAGAACTATCTGGCGAACATATTCTCCAAGCTGAACATCACCCGGCGCACCCAAGCAGCCGCGTTGTACGTGGAAGCCGGCAAGGTATGACCAAGCCCGACCAGAGGCCAAAGCCTCTAACTGACCTAGAGGCTATTTCTACCATCCTAGGGCCTTAGGCAGATCGGCTGGTTTAGGGTATTCTGACCCCAACATGTCGTCAGAACTTACCAGTCTGCCCAGCCCGTCGGAAACCTCCGACCTTGTCCCTATCCCTGGGGCGTTGACCACTTCGCCCCGCCAAGCCACCGGTGTGGGACGCGCCAAGCAACGTCGCGGCCTCACCCTCGTCGAGGTGATGGTATCCCTCACCCTGCTGGCGACGATCATGCTCGGTTTCATCAGTGCGTTCATTCAGTCGCGACGCATAACCGAGAGCAGCGTCCTGCACGCCGCCGCCTCGAGTCTCTTTTATGGCATCGTCGAACAGATAAAAGGTCTCTCCTACACCGAGCTGCTGCCCAGCACGGCGGTTGATGACGATGCACCGGCCGATGTGAAGAATCTCCCTCCCTACATGCGCATCCGCATCAACCAGGATGTCACAAAATGGTTGCGGGTGGTCTACACACCGGCCCCGGGAGCCCCCAAGGCACCGAACACTACGCCCGCCCCCAACGTCACGGCCGCTTCCCTCGGAGCGATCGACAATTTTCTCGGCGCCCTGCCGCTTTCGACCGTTACCGGCACCACCTCGCAGGACCTGGCCCTCAATCTCTGGATCTGGATCGATGAGATTCCCAAGACCAGCGACGACGTGTCCGACGTGAAGAAAATCACGATCGTCTACACCTACAGTTACATGGACGGCGGCTACGAACGGGTCATTCGCAACCGTGAAGTCTTTCTCCGCAGCCGCTACGACAAATGAAAACCACCCATTCCAAGAACAACCCGCGGGCGGGCTTCACCCTCGTCGAGGTAATAATCAGCCTTACCATCGTCACGATGGTGATGGCCATGGCCATGAGTACCTTCCTCTACGGCTTGCGCATGATGTACAAGGACAACCAGCGCCTCGCGACCAATACCAACCTCCGCTATTTCATGGCGCAGGTCGCCAAGGCGACGCTGGATGCCTCCGAGTTCTACATCTTCCCCAACTACGCCTCCCTGGACGGCTCGGTTGACAGCGTTGCCGACCTCACGACAGCGACCACCGACTCTTACGGGCTGGAACTTTATCATGGCGACTGCCTGGTGCTGGTCACCCGCACGAGCTTGGACAATGACTCCAATGTCCGCCAGATCAGCATCTACTACCGCACCACCACCGATCCTAACAAGGAAGGCGAGATCAGGTACTACGAGGGTCAGGACTACGGTGCCAGCGGGACCACCACTCCGTTGGATACGCTGCTGAACGGCATCAAGCTCAAGACGAACCCCGCCTACCCCGGGACCCGCGTGCTCTCACCCCGTACGTTGGGCCGCCCGAAGGATGCGTCGAAGGTCAACCGCTACCCGATCTTCTGCAGCAAGGCTCCAGCCATCTCGACTGAAAATGAAAGCGTTTCCATCAACGCCGAAGTGATCAACGGCACCACGGCCAACAACCTCCTCTCCAGTTCCAGTTTCAACTACACCATCTCCCCCCGGAGATAATTCCCCATGAAACCGTCTCGCCCGACTTCCAAACGATTCTTCAAGTCCAAGGGTTCCGCCCTGCTCACCGTGGTCATTTTCAGCGGCGTCATGTTTGTCCTCACCGGCAGCCTCTTGAAATACACCGCCAACGAGCGCCGCTCCAACGAGCGCAACCGGCTCCTGCTGAGATCCCGCAACATGGCTGAGAACGTCGCGATCTACGCTTCGGAACAGCTGACAACCAAGCTGCGCCGCCTGCGGAGTCCCTCCAAGATCGCCTTCGTCAAGGACGCCAACAAGATCTACCTCCCGCCCGCCGACGTCCTCACCACCGAGAATTCGCAGGCAGCCGACGTAGAGGTCCTGGCCGGTCTGACTTCCAGCACCGGGCTCAAGTACATCGACCCTGCCGTCTATCCCAACGACCCCAACAAGGGCCTGCAGGTCGACACCGCCACTGTGCAGATCATCGCCAAGTCCACCATGCGCAACCAGGCGGTCGGCACGGTCACGACCTTTGTGGAACAGGACCTGGCCGTCGACCTTACCCCGCTGTTCCAGTTCGGCGTCTTCTACAACATGGACATGGAGTACGGCCCTGGTCCCGACATGTCGATTGCCGGTCCCGTCCACACCAACGGCAATCTCATTGCCCGCATGCAGACCGGACGAACCGCCACCTTGAAATTTGAGGACCGCGTGACTTCGTACGGCGGCTTCTTCGCCAATACGGCCTATAAAGGCAGCACCTGGATGGCGGACGACAGCGAAGACGACGGTCCCGGCGGCACCGGTCCTTTGCTCTTCACGAAAGCCTCCGGCGGCACGGTCGGCATTCAAAGCGGCAGCACCTGGCGCGACCATTTCTACACCTCAACGAGCGGCACGAGCGCCTCCAAACCGACCGCGACCAATCTGGCCAAATTTGAATCCTTTGCGACCAGTACCTATGGCGGCAACCTGCGCACCAGCGTGCACCAGGTGCCGAAGCTCGAACTCCCGGCCGTCGGCAGTTACGACGAAACCACCAACCCCACCGGCGGTCGCGAGATCATCGAGGAACCCAAGGCCGGAGACAGCGCCGAGCTCACGCTCACCAAGATCTCCCGCAACGCCGGACTGTACATCATCGTCAACCCGGACAGCACCGTCCGTACGGGCAAGAAGCCGGATGGCTCGAATGTGACCATGCTCGGCCGTTCTTACCGGTGCTTCCTTTCCTATGTGGATAGCACCAGCAACTATCGGATCACCGAAGTCGTTCTGCCCGGTCAGCCCAGCTATGGCTACGACAACAATGGTACGCCACTGGATTTCACGGACGACAAGATGATCAAAAACAACCTGCCCAATCGCTTTACGGATAAGACCGCGGTCGGCTCAAACCAGATTCTGTGGATCCCAGCCAGCGGGGCGGCTTACAACACGCCCGTCTCCACCACCTATGCCACGGCAGGATCGCTGACCGGCTACGCAACGAGTCCCAACAGCGGTGCCGCCTCCTACACCAACATTCCTGATGCCGTCTTTTATGATGTACGCCGCGCCACGAACAACACCGGGCACCCATGGAAGCGCACCACCAAGACCTACATCATGCGTCCGATCGCCAAGATCGACTTTGACATGACCCGCTTCCGGATGGCCGTCGAGCGGAGCGTGATGCTCAGAACGCGCAGCACCGCGATCTACTTCCCGGGAGATCCGTCGGTTGATTGGACCCGTTCCATCCTCAATCCCAGCGCCACCACCGCACAATACAACCTCGGCATTAACTATGGCACGATTACCGATT
>JBDKHE010000283.1:0-43393 GCA_039797805.1 Verrucomicrobiota bacterium | reverse complement strand
CTCGGTCTTGCCGTGGCCGTCGCCTTCAATTTCTGGCTCTTCGGCAAGGTGGAGACGCACTACGCCTGGATTTTCATCTCGGTGGGGGGGCTCTACACCCTCGGATTCGCGGCGCTCTGCCTGAAAGTGCGCGAGGGGGTCTACCCACCGCCCCCGCCGGCCACCCCCACCGGTCCCACGGCCGTGTTCGCGGCGATCCGGACCTATGCCCGCGAATGCTTCACGAATCCGTATTATATCTGGGTCTATGCCACCGTCGCGCTCTCCTGGATGGCGCTCATGTCGATCAGTCTCTTCAACTTGCTTTACGCCAAGCAGGTGGACCTGGATTTCGACGCCTACGGCAAATGCCTCGCGCTGACGTATGTAATCTCATTCACGTTGTCTTATTTTGTCGGTGTCTTGGTCGACCGTTTCCATCCCCTGCGTCTGGCGCTCATCACGATGGCGCTGTACGGCGCGGGCACCTGCGCGGGCGGGTTGCTGATCACCGACCGGCAGAGTTTCGCGATCATGCTGGTGATCTGCGGCGTGCTGGCCGGACTTTGGCAGACCGCCGCGGCCTCGTTGACCATGCGGCTGTTGCCGCAGGCCAAATATGCCCAATATGAATCGGCACGCGCATTGGTCACCAGTCTCGGCATGATGCTGGTCGGTCCGGTCCTCGGCTGGGTCATGGATCTGACGAGCCATGCGTACCGCTTCACCTACCTGACCGCCGCCGGTCTGTCAGTACTTGCCGTCGCCAGCGGCCTCGTCACCTACGCACATTTTCGTCGGCTCGGTGGCCTGGCGCATTATGTCGCCCCAGAATGATTCCATGGCCCGCCCATCCGGTCGCCCTCGCACGCCTCGCATTCCGGTCCGGCCCGACGCACTGAGCCCGCAGCGTCTCACCGTCCAGGTGAAAGCGGAGCTTTCCTACCTGCTGGCCCTTCCTCCGGAATATCACGCGAACGAAAAGAAGCGCTGGCCGCTCGTCGTGTTTCTCCACGGCATCGGTGAACGCGGCGCCAACCTCACCCGGGTGCGGCGGCACGGCCTTCCGCGACTCGTGGCGGCCGGGAAAACCTTCCCGTTCATTCTCGTGGCGCCGCAATGTCCGGCCAACACTTGGTGGAATGCCGCCGTGGTCGATGCCTTTGCCGGCCGGATTCAGCAGCTCTTGGCCGTCGACCCGCGCCGGGTGTATCTGACCGGTCTAAGTATGGGTGGCTTCGGCACCTGGGCCACCGCCCTGCATAATCCCCGCCGATACGCCGCGCTTGTACCCGTTTGCGGCGGAGGAGAAGTGCGCCAGGCGGAGGCCCTGTGCCGCACCCCGGTCTGGGCCTTTCACGGGGCGAAGGACCTCACCGTTCCGGTGCAACGCTCCCGCGAAATGATCCGCGCTGTGCGTAAGGCCGGGGGACACCCACGCCTGACCGTCTATCCGGAGACCGGCCACAATGCCTGGGACCAGACTTACGCAGACGAACGGTTGTATCGCTGGATGTTGGCGCAACGTACTTCGAAAAAGCGGACGTTATGAGACTCACGCTCGATCTTGGCCGCGCCGGCGCCTGGCGATTTCGTCAGGCTGGAACCCGCACAGCATGGCAACCCGCCACTGTGCCGGGCTGCGTTCACACCGATCTGCACCGGCTCGGCCTGATCCCCGATCCCTATTACGGCACCAACGAGCTGGACCTCCAGTGGATTGAAACCGTCGCCTGGGAATACAAAACGGAATTTCTCATCGACGAGACCGGGTCGGAGACTGGCCCCGTGGACCTCGTGGCTGACGGCCTCGACACTCTGGCGACCGTCACCCTGAACGGGCACATCATCGCGCGCACGGACAACATGTTCCTCACGCACCGTTGGCCGGTGCGCTCCCGTTTGCGCCGCGGCCGCAATGTGCTGCACATCCATTTTGCCAGCGCGCGCGATTTTGTCCTCCACCACCGCCGGGGACACCGCGGACTGGAATTCAACGATCCGATCGGGGGCTGCACCAAACTGCGTAAGCAACAGTGCCAGTTTGGCTGGGATTGGGGCCCGCGTCTGGTGACGGCCGGCATTTGGCGCGGGTTGCGCCTCGAGCAATCGGCGGACAACCGGCTCGTCCATGTACGCGTGACGCAACAGCACGCGCGCAACGGCACGGTGACCCTCACCCTCGCGCCCGAGCTCGCGCGGCCCGATCCTCTCGTGCATTTCGAAGGCTGGGTGGTCCACGCCGGCCGGGAGGTCGCTCGGATCGAGAATCTGCAGGCCCGCATCGTCGGGCCCGCCCTTTGGTGGCCCAACGGTCAGGGTCTGCAGTCACTATACGAGGTCACTCTCATCTCCCGCAATGCCACCGGTTGCGAAACCGGCCGCTGGACGCGACGCATCGGACTTCGCACCGTGGCCTTGGAACGCAAACCCGACCGTTGGGGCGAATCCTTCCGTTTCGTGGTGAACGGTCGGGCCATCTTCGCGAAAGGCGCCAACTGGATTCCGGCCCACAGCTTCGTGGCCGGCTTGAGCCGCGCCGACTATACCCGCGATCTCGAGGCGGCGGCGCAGGCGCACATGAACATGATCCGCGTCTGGGGCGGCGGCATCTACGAGAGCGAGGATTTCTACGACCTGTGCGACGAGCTCGGCCTGATGGTCTGGCAGGACTTCATGTTCGCGTGCTCCCTCTATCCCGGCGACCGCGCATTTCTGCGCAGTGTGAAGGAGGAAGCCCGCCAGCAGGTCCGGCGCCTCCAACACCGCGCCTGTCTGGCGCTTTGGTGCGGCAACAACGAGATCCACCAGCTCAAGTCCGCGCACCTGCAACGACCGGCCCGCCAACGCGCCTACCAGGCGATCTTCCACCAGATACTGCCTGCCGCGGTGGCAGCTGACGACGGAGTCACTACCTACTGGCCGAGTTCGCCGTGGCGCGGCGATTCGGATCATTCGCCCGCGGCCGGCGAGCAACGTGGTGACACGCATTTCTGGGATGTCTGGCATGCGCGGCATCCGGTGAAAGCCTACGAGAAATGGCGCTTCCGCTTCTGCTCGGAGTTCGGCATGCAAAGCTACAGTTCTCCGGCCACCAACGAGACTTTCTGTCCGCCCGGCGACGGTAATCTCTTCGGCGCCACCATGGAGAACCACCAGAAGAATCCGGCCGGCAACCAGATCATTCTCGACTACATCAGCCGGCGCTATGGCCTCCCGAAGAATCAACCCGCGCTGATCTATCTTTCACAGCTCAATCAGGCGCATTGCATGCAGACGGGGGTCGAACACTGGAGGCGCAACATGCCCCGGTGTATGGGCGCGCTCTACTGGCAATTGAACGACTGCTGGCCTGCGACCTCTTGGAGCTCACTCGAATTCAACGGACGCTGGAAGGCGCTCCACCATGTCGCGCGACGCTTTTTCGCGCCGCTGTTGCTCAGCGCTCATGTGCCCGGTGACGAAACCGCCGGGTTGGGCAACTACCGTAGCAGCACGGTCCGCACGGTCGTGCTGCACACCGCCAGCGACGCACCCACCGCGACGCTGGCGAGGTTGGACTGGGAACTGCGACACTTTGACGGCCGCCTGCTTCGCCGCGGGCAAAAATCCGTCACCCTCCAGCCCGGGACCAGCCGGCGACAGGTCACACTGGATTTTGCCGGACCCCTGAAGCAGCACGGTCGCGATTCTCTCTATCTGCGCTATGCACTCAGCACCGGTCGCCGGATGGTGAGCGAGGAGACCGCCCTTTTCAGTCCCCCGCGGTTTCTGGCCCTGCCCAGGCCGAAAACCCGGGTAAGCTTGCGGATGCAGGGCGCCAAGGCCGCAACCCTGACTTTCCGCTCACCGGTCTTCCAACACCGACTGGCGTTCGACCTGCCGGCCGTGGCGCATCGCTGCAGCGACAATTGGTTCGATCTGTACCCCGGCCACACCAAGACGGTGCAGCTCGATTTCGAGCTGCCGCAGACCAAAGCCGCCTTGTGGCGCGTCCTGCGTTGGCAATCGCTCGCCGACACCGTGGCCTGAGGTTTCGCCGCAAAAACGCCCCCTCGCATGAAGCCCACCGCCCTCTGCCTGATCGCACCCGATCTATTGGCCTCACTCTTTGCTCCGTCCGACTGGGCGCGGCTTGAGGATTCCCTCCGTTTCGTCGCCCCACCGTGCCCTCCCAGCAGTTTCGTCACCCTGCCCACGCCGCTCGAAGAAGTCGAAGTGCTCATCGGAAGCTGGGGACTGCCGACGCTAGATCGCGCTTTGCTCGAACGTATGCCGGCCCTGCGAATGTTATTTTATGCGGCCGGCAGCGTGCGTGATAAGGTCACCTCTGAATCCTGGCAGCGGCCGGTCCGGGTGGTCACAGCCGCAGCCGCGAATGCGGGACCGGTCGCCGAATTCGTCGTCGCGCAGATCGTGCTCAGCCTCAAACAGGCGTGGCCCGCTGCGGGCCAGGTGCGGTCGGCGCAACGCTTCGTCCACCCGGATCTCCCACCCGCCGGACTCTTTCGCAGCACGGTTGCCCTCCTCGGACTCGGTCACATTGGCCGGCTGGTGGCGGAACGGCTCCGCCACCTGTCGGTCGAGGTCCTGGCCTACGACCCGGTCGTCGCCCCGGCCACGGCCGCTGAACACGGCGTCCGGTTGGTTGGCCTCGACGAGGCAATCACAGGCGCGGATGTCATCAGCTGCCACCTGCCTCTGCTCCCGGCAACGACTCGGCTAATCCGTGGTTCACATTTTGCCGCCATGAAACCGGGCGCCGTCTTCATCAACACCGCCCGCGGGGCGGTCGTGCACGAAGCGGAAATGTTCACCGTACTGCAAAGCCGCCCCGATCTCGTGGCGTTGCTCGATGTCATCGAGGATGAACGCCCGGGAGCCACCTCCCCGCTTTTCGCGCTGCCGAATGTTTGGGTGACACCCCACCTCGCCGGCAGCATCGGTCGGGAGCGACAGCTGCTCGGTCAGCTCGTGGCTGACGAGGCTGAACGATACGCCACCGGCCGGCCGCTGCGGCATGAGCTCACGGCGGAAGCATTCGCCACTTCGGCCTGACCCGGCGCCTCAGACGACGGCGTTGGCTTTGATCACTTCGGCATACCAGCTCGCACTGAGCTTGGGCGTGCGTCGCTGCGTGGCATAGTCCACATGGACCAGTCCGAATCGTGAGGTGTAGCCGTCCGCCCATTCAAAGTTGTCCAGCAAGGACCACAGGAAATAGCCCGCGACCGGAACGCCCTCCTGCACGGCCCGGTGCAGCGACTGCAGGTAGGTGCGCAAAAACTGACAGCGGTGCAGGTCCAGGATTTCTCCGGAAAGATCGCGCGGCGGCTGGCTCCAACCGTGCACCGACTCCAAGTGGGCCGGCATGCCCGGGCTGTCGTGGTAGCCGACGCCGTTCTCCGCCACATGGAACTCCGCCACCTGGTACAGTTCGCGACAGAATTTCAGACTCCAATACATGGCCTGCGGCACGTGGTGCAGCCAGGTGGCCTCCGCGCGTGGATACGCTGCCGGGAGCGGCAACTGCTCCGGTCGGCCGTCTGCCCCAGCCCGGACAAAGTGCCCGCGATAGACATTGAGCCCCAGAAAATCCGCAGGCGCGGCAATGAGGGCCATCTCTTCATCGGTGAAAACCGGCGCGTCAGCGCCACAGCGCGCAAGATAAGCCGCCGGATAACCCTGCGCATAGACCGGCGCGAGGGCATGCTCGTTGGTCTGGGCGAAGATAGTCCGGGCCGCCGCGATGTCGGCGGGTGTCTCGGTCACGGGCACAAAGATCTCGGGATTGTGTACCAGTCCGACCTTCGCTCCTGGGCCGCCCCGGGAACGCACGGCGCGCACGGCCAATCCGTGACAGACCAACGCGTGGTGATAGGCTTGGTTCACCCCCTGGGGCGACTCGGTCGCCCCGGGCGCGTGCAGGCCCAGTTTGTAGCCATGCAGGATGAACGCCGGTATTTCGTTCAGCGTGAACCAATGCTTCACCCGGTCTCCCAAAGCCCCAACCGCCGCGTTCGCGTAGGTCTCGAAGGCATCGGTGACCGCATGGTGACGCCACCCCCCGCGCGCTTCCAATGCCTGCGGCAGATCCCAGTGAAACAAGGTGCACCAAGGCGTGATGCCGTGAGAGAGCAGGCGGTCGATGAGCCGGCCGTAGAAATCGAAACCCGCCGGGTTCGCCCGAGCATCCCCGTCGGGAAACAACCGCGGCCAAGCGAGTGAAAGCCGGTAATGCCGGACGCCCAGGTCACGCATGAGCGCAAAGTCATCCTCATAGCGGTGATAATGGTCGCAGGCTACCGAAGGGTTGCTGCCATCCTTGATACAGCCGGGGCGGGTGGCAAATTGGTCCCAAATGGACAGCCCCTTGCCATCGAGCAAGGCAGCACCCTCGATCTGCGGGGCGGCGGTGGCAACGCCCCAGGCGAACCCGGGCGGAAAGGCATAGGCAGTGGTCATGTGGCGGCGGGGAGCGATGAACGCCCTCGCCGTCGCGACAACGACCGGCCGATTCAACCGCGTGAGTCCGCCGTTTGTTCAAGCGGTTGAACCGGGGAAACCCGGCGAAACGTTGCACCCCGTTCGGTCTTTGGCCTCGCTGATGCGGCCCGATCCCTTTTTCTCCCGCCATGCCCCTGATCGACAAACCCCACGCCGAACTGCTCACCTACGCCGGTCGCAATCCCCGGCCCGCCGACTTCGATGAGTACTGGGCCCGCGCGCTGCGCGAGCTCGATGCCACCGCCCCCCGGCCCGAGATGCGCCCCAGCACGGTTTGCACGCCCAGTCATGCCGAGTGCTTTGATCTGTGGTTTACCGGCGTCGGCGGCGCGCGCGTGTATGCCAAATACCTCCGGCCGAAGGGCGGCGGCGTCCATCCGGCCATGCTGCTGTTTCACGGTTACAGCATGCACAGCGGCGAATGGATGGAAAAACTCGCCTGGGTGCAGGAAGGCTTTTGCTGCGCCGCGCTCGATTGCCGCGGGCAGGGCGGCCGTTCCGAGGACAACGGCGGCGTGCTGGGCACGACCCTGCGCGGCCAGATCGTGCGCGGTCTCGATGATCCCAACCCCGACCACCTGCTCTTTCGTCAGATCTTCCTCGATACCGTGCAACTGGCGCGGGTCGTGATGGCCCTCCCTGAGGTGGATCCGGCCCGGGTCGGTTGCCATGGCGGCTCGCAGGGCGGCGGCCTTGCCCTCGCCTGCGCCGCGCTCGAGCCACGCATCCGACGGACAGCGCCGGTGTTCCCTTTCCTCTGCGATTACCAGCGGGTTTGGGAGATGGACCTCGCCAAGGATGCCTACGACGAACTCCGCTATTTTTTCCGGATGTTCGACCCGCGGCACGAACGAGAACAGGAGATCTTCACGCGGCTTGGTTACATCGACTGCCAGCACCTCGCCCCGCGTATTTCGGCGGAAGTGCTGATGGTCACCGGCCTGATGGACACCATCTGTCCACCGAGCACGCAGTTTGCGGCGTTCAACAAGATCCGTGCCCGGAAGAAAATGATCGTCCTTCCCGATTACGGCCACGAGAACCTGCCGGGCGTCAATGACAGCATTTTCGCGTTCATGCAGGGCCTGTGATGAACGTCCGGCCTTCGTCATGCCCTCCCACCCGCTCCACCCGGCGATGGCCCACGTGGGTGGCCCGCTGGCTGATGGTGTCCGGCGTGGCTGCCACCGCCCTTGAGGTGCAGGTGCAGCCCGACCGCGCCGACTGGCTCTATGCGACGGGACAACCGGTGGTCTTCACGGTCCGCGTGACCGACAACGGCCACGAGCTGCCCAATGCCAGTGTCTGCTACACCGTCGGCGAAGAGCAAAAGCCCGCGCCAGAACTGACGGCGGAGGTGCCCGCCGGCGGCCTCGCGATCACGGGCGGCACGTTGGATCGGCCTGGTTTTCTGCGTTGTACGGTCACCTGCAGCCACGAAGGCCGCTCCGCCCGAGGCATGGCAACGGTGGGCTTTGATCCCGAACGCCTGGAGGCGACGCAGGTGAATCCACCCGACTTCGATGCATTCTGGTCGGCGGGAAAAGCCGAATTGGCCGACATTCCGCTCGACCCGCAACTAACCCCGCAACCCGACTGGAGTACGGACCGGGTGGAGGTGTTTCATATCAGCTTTCAAAACATCCGTCTGGATGGTGCCCCCGGATACTCCCGGATGTACGGCACCTTGTGCGTGCCGCGCGAACGTGTGCCGCATCCGGCCGTGCTCCTTCTGCCGGGCGCCGGGGTCTATCGAAGCTCTGCCTCCACGGATCTGGCTGCCAAGGGTTTCATCACTCTGGAACTGGGCATTCACGGTCTTCCGGTGAACCTACCCGCTGAAACCTATGCCCAGCTCCGGTCGGGCGCTCTCAATGGCTATCAATTCTTCAATCTCGATGACCGGCGGCAGTATTACTACCGCCGCGTTTTTCTCGGCTGCCTGCGCGCGGTCGATTTTCTCTGCGGCCGGCCGGAATACGACGGGCGCAACCTTGGTGTGATGGGCTCTAGCCAGGGCGGCCTTCTGAGCTTGGTCGTGGCCGCGCTGGATCCGCGCGTGTCTGCTTATGTCAGCATCCACCCGGCCTACAGTGATGTCACCGCCTACCTCCCCGCGACCGCCGGCGGGGCCGACCGCGCTGGCGGCTGGCCGCACCTGTTCCGGCCGCGCGGCAACGGGACGCCCAACGCACACGCCACCCTGGCCAAGATCGCAGTGACCGGTTACTATGACGCCGTGAATTTTGCCCGGCGAGTTAAGGTACCAGGGTACTTTGCCTGGGGGTTCAACGACGAGGTGTGTCCGCCCACCTCGGTTTACTGCGCCTACAACGCCTGCCCCGCCCCGCGCACCCTCGTGCTGGCTCCCGAGGCCGGCCACACCGTCAGCCCCGCCCAATATGAGGAGGCCCAACGGTGGCTGGAGACCCGGCTCAGGGGGACGCTTGAATGAGCCTGCGCTCAAGCGATTGAACGTGCCGGCTATTTCAACCAGCCGCCGTTGTGGGGCATTACCCTCGCACCGGGCGAGGCGTCGCTTCGCCCGGTGTTCGCAATCCTGCCCCCCGGCTATCCTCAACACCCCTATCCTATGACCTCACCCGTCCGTACAGCTTCTCTGGTCAGCCTGGCCTGCGCCTCGCTGATCGGTTCCATGGTGGCCACCGCCGCCTTGGCCCAGACCACCACCCCTAAGGCCAAAACCGCCGATACCAACAGCTACGACCCCGACAAGATCCTGGTACTTTCGCCTTTCCAGATCGATGCCAGCAATGACACCGGGTACCGTGCCACCAACAGCATCTCCGGCACTCGTCTCAATACGCCCATCAAGGATGTACCGATGCCGATCGAGATCATCACCAATGAATTTATCCGGGACACGGGTGCGCAGGATCTCCGGCAGGCCCTGGCCTACAGCGCGGGCGTCGTGCTGCAGTCGCAGGGTGACTTCGGCCGCGGCGTGGATGATCTCGACGACGGCGCCGAGGGGGTCACGGGCACCAAGGAGCAGACCTCCATCAAACTTCGCGGTTTCTCGACCACCGAGTCACTCCGTCGCGGTTTTCGCCGCGCCAGCTATACGGACAGCATCGCAATAGAGCGCGTCGAGGTTGTTCGAGGCCCCTCGGCCCTCCTTTACGGCATAGGCAATTTTGGTGGTATCGTAAACTACCTGCCGAAGGAACCGCAACGCCGTGCCAAGTATCAGGTGCGCGCCACCGCCGGCAGCTGGGATTACCTTCGCGGCGAACTCGATTTCACCGGCCCCCTGGGCAACAAAATGGAAATGGCCTACCGGCTGGTGGCTTCCACCGATGAGACAAAGGACTACACGGAGTTCAAGGAGCGGAAGACGTTCTTCGTCATGCCGGCGTTTTCCTTCAAACCCTTCAAAGATACACGTGTGCTCGTCGATATCGAGGTAGGCTCCTCCGAACGCAACGGGATCGGCTTCCTCAGCCCGCGCGCCAGCGACGCCGTATTCGGGTCGGCCGGTCGCAAGGAAACCGGCTTCCTCCCCACTCCCGGTCGTGACCGGCGCACCTTCCGCTGGAGCGGCCCCGACACCTACTTGAACGAGGAAACTTTCAACGCCAGCATTGAAGTGACACAAAAGCTGGGTGAAAATCTCGACCTGCTCATCGGCGCCCAGAGCACCGAGGTAAAGTTCGATCGGCGCGATGTCCGCGCGCGGCTGGACCGCACCACGGCCTCGCCGGTCGCCCTTCGACGACTTGTTTCGTTTCAACCGCAAGGCCTTTTCCCCCGCCTGAACGTTTCCGCCGCCCTCGCCTACATCTGGCTAATGGCCGACGAAGATGTCGATACCGATCAAACCCGAGCGGAGCTCAACTACCGCTTCAAGATCGGCAAGTCATCCCACAATTTGCTCGCCGGCATGTCCATGCTTCAGCGCATCCGCACCCAACAGGGCTCTTCCACGAAGTCCTTTCCCGCGCAGACCTACAACTGGAAGGCCGTCGATGATTTCAGCTACTTCCGCTACGATCCGGACAACCAGGTGCCCGTCACGAAGAATCAGAACATGGATCTGAAGCGGTGGGACCAAGGCGCCTACCTGGTTTATCAGGGCAAGTATTTCCGCGACCGACTCCAGATCCTTGGCGGGCTTCGCCATGACCGCGCCGATGCCGCGACGATCATGCACGATCTCGGTACTGGTGCGGTCACATCTGAGCAGCGTGGCATCACCGGCAAGGCCACGAAAAAGTCGAGCCCGCAGGTTGGCGCCAGCTATGCGCTCACCAACGAAGTTTCCATCTTCGCCCTCCGTTCGACCGGCCTCACGCCCAACGATGACAAGGTGGACGGCGCAGGTGTGCCATTCGTTCCAACCAAGGCCGTCAGCCTGGAAGCCGGCGTGAAAGTCGATCTCTTCGACGGCAAGATCTCCGGCACCGCCAGTGTCTATCACATCAAGCGTACCGACGCTCCCCAGTACTTTTGGTACGCACCAGCACCGTACCGCACGACTTTGTTTGATCCGTCGCGCCCCATCTCGTACGCGCCCTACTTCAACAATGTGCCCTACTATGAGAATATCCCCGCAGACAACGCCCTGCTGAAGACACTTTTCGACAGTCAATATGCGCCAAACGTCACCGCCCCGCCGCCCTACTACTTCTACAATGGCGGCTCGGCGGTAAATTTCCCGCCCAACGGGGCATATACTCCCCTCAATGACCAATCGAAGGGGTTCGATATGCAAGTGATCCTCACTCCGACCAAGTCTTGGCAGATTGTACTGGGTTATGCCCACGTTAAGCGTTCCGTGACACTCGGCCCCAAGCTCGTCAAGGCTACCACCTACAGCGAATTCGCCGTTTACTACGCGAACGCCATCGGGCCGGTGGGACAATACGGCTTTGGTCCGGCTAACGAGCACTTCAGCGACCCCAAGGACACCTCGACCTATGATCGTTCGCTTGGTGTCGGTCTCTCCTTCGACGACACCCCAACCGACACTTACACGCTCTGGAACAACTACAAGTTCGAGGAAGGTGCCCTCAAGGGCTTCTTCGTTGGCACAGGTGTCCGCTATGAGGGTGCTCGCGACTATTCCGCCGGCGGCCTCACCGTGGATGGCGGCATCAATTATGCCTACACCAACCCGGCCGGCACCGCCAGCAACGCCGACCGCTATGAGCCCTCCCGGCCGAAGTACAATGTGGATCTGCTTCTCGGTTACGGACGCAAGATTGGGGCGAACTATTGGGATCTGCGCTTGAATGTCTTTAACCTGCTCGACGACCAAAAGCTTTACGGCGACATCTTCAATGCCCCGCGCTCCCTGCGGGTGAGCCTCGGCGTCACCTTCTGATCAACAGCGGGTTCCCGACCAGTCGCCCGACAGCGGCTCCCTCCGGCGCCGGTGCCACATCGCGACCCAGACATCATCCTTCCGAGGCAAGCCGCTCCAACGGCTTGCCTCGTTCGCAAAGAGCGGTTTGTTGCCAGGTGTGAGAATTCGCTCTCGTTTCCTGTTTTTTACTCTGCTTGCCGCCCTCGCTCCGATCGCGGCCCACGCGCGCCTCGGCGACTCTGCGGCGGACCTGAAGAAACGCTTCGGCCGGCCCGAGCTCGAGTCGCGCAAGGACAACCTTTTCTGGCTCTTCGAGGGCGACAACGGCCAGCTGCTCTACACCGTGACGCTCAACGCCGACGGACGCTCCATTGCCGAGGGCCTCAAGCCGCACAAGCGCGCCCGCTTCCACGACAGCGACGCCCAGGTCTTCATGGACTCACAGCTCGCGCCCTTCGAGGGCTCGAAAACGCTCCGGGTCGTCAAGCCGGGCGAGCCCTACCGCTTTGCCGGCCAGGATTTCGTCTGCCAGACTTTCGAACACATCGTCCTCGACGAGCCCAGGGGCCTGCTGCTGGTCTGGAACAAGTCCGCAAACCCCTCCGTGCTCGTCGTCTCACCCGCGATGTTCCAACGCGGGAAGTAAGCCACCCACCCAATTCCTCGCCCCTCCCCGACCGCAAACCGGTCCAACCACCCCCAGGCAGACCCGACCCTTTTGTCATATATTGAATGACAAGCGGTTCACACCCACTCGCGTCCTGACCTGCGTGACTGCAACCAGGCGAGCAACAACAGGGTGCGCTCCGCATCGGCACAGGCCGTCCGGGCCACCAACAGTTGGTGCAACCGCTGCCGCGATATCCCGAGTAAACGGGCCAGCCGGACTTTGTCCCCGCGTTTCCGCAGGTAAGGTACCGCTTGCCGCACCAGCTCGTTCCAAACCGGGGTATCAACCCCGGGTTGTAGCGTGACCCCCCTTTTGCGGATCCGCCGCTCGGGCCTGTCGGTGTGTTTCTGTTTGCGCAGGTTTTCCCAAGCCGTCTCCAGGAGATACTGGGCCAGCCCAGCAATCACGTCAGGGTGTTGATAGAGTGCCCTCATGCCCAGACAGGCTGACAGTGGCGCCGATATTTGTCATTCATTATAAGACAAATATCGGCGGTATTCGCTCGTAACTGGGCACGCGTGAGTGCTCCGAGGAGGAGGTGTGCGCGGGGTCGAGGGGGCGCCGGGCCGGCTCAGACGGGCGGGGTCGTGAGTCCCGGGAGGTTGCGGGTCACGCGGACGCGGCGGACGCGCTCGGCGTTGGCCTCGAGGACGTTGAGCCGGTACTCGCCGGTGATGAATTCTCCGCCGCGCTTGACCGGGCCGCCCGCCAGTTTCTGCACCCAGGTGGCGACGGTGTCGCGGACCGAGCCTTCGAGCGGCCAACCCGTTTCCGCCTGCAGTTCCCGCAGCGTCAGGCCGCCGCTGACCACGATGGCGTTCTCGGTGCGCTCGTAGATCGGGCCGCTCTCGATGTCGAATTCGTCGCGGATGTCGCCCACGATCTCCTCCAGCACATCCTCGAAGGTGATGATGCCCGCCAGCTTCTTCTCGGCATCGAGCACCACGGCGAGATGGCTCCGCGACAGGCGGAAGCGCTCGATCATGGTGTGCAGCGGGGTGGTCAGCTCGAACTCGACGACCGGGCGGATGAGCGGCTCAAACGGAGTGTCGGGTCCCAGCAGGCTGATCTGCCAGAGCCACTCGCGGATGAGCAACAGGCCCTTGACCTGGTCCAGCGACCCGGAACACACCGGGAAACGGCTGTGGCCGCTGATCTGCGCGATGCGCAGATTCTCCGCCGTAGGCTTGTCCAGCCACAGGGCGATGGCCTGCTCGCGCGGACGCATGATCTGCTGGGCCTGAGTCGAACGCGCGCGCAGGGACTGGACCATCAGCTTGTTGATGGCCGCGTCACCGGGATGCGTATGCCGGGCGTGACTGAAGACGTATTCCAGCTCCTCGGAACTGAACGCGTGGTCGCCCTCCGAGGCCGGCCCGAGCCCGGCCCAACGCAGACAGAGATTCGCGAGTCCGTTGAGCGCCCAGATGAAAGGGAAGAAGAGGTAATAGAAGGCCAGCAGCGGCGCCGCGACCCAGAGCACCACGCCCTTGGAACGCTGGATCGCCAGGGACTTCGGGGCCAGTTCGCCAAAGATGATGTGCAGGAAAGTGATGACCGTGAAGGCCCCCGCAAAGGCGATCGAGGAGACGGTGGCCGGGTCGGTGACCCCGAAACGTGCCAGCACCGGCTCGAGCCGATGCGCCAGAAACGGCTCGCCCACCCAGCCGAGTCCGAGACTGGCCAGCGTGATGCCCAACTGCGTGGCCGAGAGCGCGGCGTCGAGGTGGTCGATGGCCTTGAGGGCCAGTTTCACCCGCCAGCCACCCTTGCTCGCCAAGGGCCGCAGCTGGCTGGCCCGCACCTTCACCAGGGCGAACTCCGCCGCCACGAAAAACCCGTTCGCCAGCACGAGGCCGAGGATGATGAGGGTTTCGAAAGTGATGCCGAGCAGGTTGTCCATAAACGTGATCAAACCACAGTACCGAACGACGGCCGGCAAACCAGCGGTAAATTATTTTTGCCTAAGTTCCTGTTGGACAGAATGACCTCGCCGCCCAACCTAGCCCGCATGGCTGCCTCCCACTCTGACCAACTGGCCAACCGCATCCTTCGCAGCCTGATCGGGGGCATCATCGCCGCCGTCCTGACCCTGGGAGCCGGCAAGATCTGGCCGGGCTTCCTGACCACCATGCAGCAGGTGTCGGTGCAGCTCTTCGATCCTTTCGGCCAGGTATTCCTCCGCCTGCTTTTCTTTGTCATCATCCCGCTCGTGTTCGCTTCGCTGGCCTCGGGCGTGTTGCAGCTGGGCCGGCCCGACAAGCTCGGTCCGCTGGCGGGTCGCACTTTCGGCCTCTTCACGCTCAACATGGGCATCGCCGTCGGCCTGGGCCTGCTGATCATGAACCTGGTTCACCCGGGCAGCTTCATCGACGAGGCCACCAAGCAGAAGCTCCTGAGCAGCTACAGCACCTCGGCCGAGCAATACGCCGCCAATCCCACGCAGGCCCAGTCCGGCGTCAGCCTGATGATGGTGATCGAGATGTTCATGCCGCGAAACCTCTTCGGCGCGTTTGTCGGTTCCAACCGCGCAACCCTCGGCGACGTGCTGCCCCTGATCCTTTTCGCCATCCTCATTGGCGTGGTCGGCACCAAGCTCGCGGACGACCGCCGCGCGCGCCTGCTCGGCGGCCTCGAGATCGTCACCGAGCTCATGACGGGCATCGTGCACCTCGCCCTCCGCCTCGCGCCGTACGCCGTCCCGGCGATGATCTACAGCGTGATCGTGCGCGCCGGCCTGGACATCGTGATCGCCCTCGCGGTGTTCGTCGCGAGCTGCGTCGGCGTCATGGCCCTGCATCTCTTCGGCACGATGTCGCTCTGGATCATGCTCTGGACGAAACGCACCCCGCGCGAGTTTTTCTCCACGATCAAGGACGTGCTCATCACCGCCTTCTCGACCAGCTCGAGCGCGGCCACGTTGCCCGCCGCGCTGCAGAACGCGCAGGAAAAGCTCCATCTCTCGCCCAGCACCGCCGGCTTCGTGCTGCCGCTCGGCGCCACGATGAACATGGCGGGCACGGCGCTCTACGAGGGCTGCGTGGTGCTCTTCATCGCCCAGGTCGTCGGGGCGGACCTCTCGCTGGTCCAGCAGGTCACCCTGCTCCTGCTGTCCGTGCTCAGCGCCGTGGCCGTGGCCGGCATTCCCGGCGGCTCCCTGCCCCTGATCGCCGGCCTCCTCGCCACCTTCGGCGTCGATCCCAACAGCATCTACATCATCCTCGGGGTCGACCGCCTGCTCGACATGTGCCGCACCACCCTGAACGTCGCCGGCGATCTCGCCACCGCCACCGTGGTGGATGAGATGATGAAAAAATCCGAGGCCAGGGCCTAGGCGCCGGCCAGGCTTCAGGCGGACGGCTTCGGCGGCGACTTGAGCCAGCGCCGAAAGGCGGCGATCTCGGCGAGGGTGCCGGCCACCAGCACGCTGTCTCCGGTGTGCATCACCGACTGGCCGGAAGGCGCGATGATCCGCCGGCCGCCGCCGCTGATGCCGACGATGCGCGTGCCGGTGAGCTGGCCGATGTTCCAATCCGCCAGCGGACGCCCCGACCAGGCTGTTTCCGGGATGGTCAGGGTCTCCAGCACGGAGCCGCGGAAATCGGCCGCGTCATCGGGCGACGGACGCTCCTTGGCGAGGGCGTCGGTCGCCGCCCGGATCTGACCCTCTTCACCCAACAGCAGCAGCTTGTCCCCCGGGTAGACCCGCAGGTCCGGCCGGACCGCGGTGATGACGATGCCGTTGCGCTCGATCTCGAGCACGGCACACCCGTGACGCTGCGGGATCGCCAGTTCGCCGAGGCTCTGGCCGGCGTAGGCCGCCGCATCCGGGACGACGCACTCGCCCAGGCGGACCTTCCAGTCCTGCAGACCCTGCTGCCGCAGTCCCGGACCGCGCTGGTCCGGACCAAGGTCCGGCCTGGTGGCCGGGTTATCCGTGAGCGCACTCCGGACCGTGATGTCCCACGCGCTGTACCAGAAGATGAGTTTGCGGGAATAGAAGGTGATCACCAGCACGGCGAACAAGCCGATCACGAGCCAGCCCCAGCCGCCCAGCTGGTTGAGCGGGATGATGGCGTAGAGCCAGAACGCCAGGGCGATCGCCGCCACCGCCCGGAGGATGTTGTGCACGAGTGCGAAGGGCAGCCGCGCACTCGTCACGCTCTCCGCATAAATCATGTTCATCGCGGCGACATTGCGCCACACCGCCACGAGAGGGATGAGCACCACCACGGTCATCGCGCCCCAAAACACATAGCCCAGCGTGTCGGGGGACAGGCCGAACAAGCGGGCGTGCGGCAGGACGCGCTCCAGCAGCTGCTCGGAGAAGATCATCATCCCGGTGACGAACAGGATCTCCAGCGCCAGCTGCCACAGCCGGGCCCGAATGAGGCGCCACGCCACGGAGGCCACGGGGGCATTCTGCAACTGGCCCAGCCAGGTGTGGTACGCCGCCACCGCGCGTTGCATCCAGGCCGGCTCGAGCCGGCCGGCGAAAGCCAGGAGGGGATCGGCGTGCCGGTTGATCAGCGGCACCACCAGCACGGTGAAGATCGAGACCCCGACCGAGAGCGTGTAGTACGCGGGAGGCAGAATCGCCGCCCCGACGCCGAGCTGCGCGATGATGAAGGAAAATTCACCGAGAGGACCGAGCAGCAGGCCGGCCCGCCAGGCCTCCCGCGTCGGTGTCCCGCAAGCCACCAGCGCCACCGACACGGCCACCGCCCTCGCGACGAGCACAAAGACCCCGAGTCCCAGAATCCACAGCCACACGTCCAGCATCAGCCGCACCTCGATCAACATGCCGATCGCCACGAAGAACACGCTGCTGAACAGGTCGCGCAGCCCGACGAACGCCTTTTCCACGGCGGGTTTCTGGGGAATCCCCGCCACGATCGCCCCGAGCAGAAACGCGCCCAGCGCGAGCGAGTAGCCCGCCTTGACTGCGGCCAGCGCGAGCAGAAACAACAGGCCCGCCACGAAAATCGTCTGCAGCTCCGGATCAGCCCGGGTCTCGAGCCGCTTCATCAACCGCGGCACCATCAGCAGGCCCACGCCGACGAGCAGCACCACGAAGGTCGTCAGACCCGCGAGGAGGCTGCCCACATCCGCCCCCTGGCCGCTCGTCTGGGAGGCGAGGATCGTCAGCATGGTCACCGCCACGACGTCTTCCAGCACGGTGATGCTCAGCGCCCGCTGGGCCGCGCGCTCGTGCGTGAGGTTGAGCTCGCCGATGATTTTGGCAATGACCGCCGAGCTCGACACCATGAACATGGCGGCAACAAAGAGCGTCTGCTGGCTGCTCCAGCCGACCGCCAGTCCGAGCAGCTGCGTGAAGTTGAGCATGAGGAACGCCCCGAGGGCGGTCGCGAGCAGGGTCGGCCAGCCCATGCGGCCCAGCTTGTTCAGGCTGAGTCCGAGCCCGATGCTGAACATGAGGAACACCAGGCCCACCTGCGCCAGCGTGTGGATGCGGTCGAGATCCAGGATCAGGGAGAACGGCGGCGTGTACGGACCGACGACGATTCCCGCCAGCAGGTAGCCGACGATGACGGACAGGCCCAGCCGGCGGCAAACCACGCCCGCGATGCCGGCGGCGAGGAAGACGATGGCAAGATCCTGAATGAGTCCGATTCCGTCCATGAAGGTGAAAGTGCTGCGTGGAAAAATGCTGGGCGAAGGTCGGATGTGCCAACCCAGTCACCAGGACCGGGCCGCGCACCCAAACGCTGCGGCCAATTAGAAATGGGTTGGCCAGGTCTGCAAGTCTTGCCGGAGGCCCGCTTCGCGATGCCGCTTAGGCTGAAAAACGCGTTTTGCTCCGGACGGGAAGGAACAAGCCGATAAGGATTTCTTGTAGGGGCGGCGCTTGTCGCCGCCCGCGGGCGCCGGCAAGCGGCGCCCCTACAGCTCGGATCGTTGAGCTGTTTCCTAGGAGATGGAACGGGTGGAACACGGTCTCGGGACGCGATTCATCGATGGCATGCCGAGCCAATCCGTCCGAGGAGGCCGGGTCCGCCTTTCCGCGATGGCTGCAGTGCGCGAGCCCGCGCTACCCTTGCACGAACCCGGGCTTAGCGGGCGGCGTAGACCCGGATATAATCCACGCGGTACTCCTGCGGAAACCGCGTCGTTTCGTCCGGATAACCCGGCCACGCTCCGCCCACCGCGAGGTTGAGCAGCAGGAAGCATTGGATGTTGTCGAAGACCCATTGAGCACCCGCGGGCAGATCCGCCGGGGTCACGGTGTGAAAGTTTTTCCCGTCCAGGAACCAGTCGATCCGGCCAGGCCGCCAGTCCACGGCGAACACATGATAGGCGTCGCCGAAGGTCTGGCCGTCCGGCAGCACGGTCGAGCGGGTCGGACCATGCTGGCCGGAGTAGCCCGGCCCGTGCAGCGTCCCGTAGAGTGTGCCCGGCAGGTGGCCGACCATTTCCATCACGTCGATCTCGCCGCAGGCCGGCCAGGGCGTGGTGTCGATGTGCGTCCCCATCATCCAAAACGCCGGCCAGATCCCCTGCCCTTGCGGCAGCTTCAGCCGGGCCTCGATCCGCCCATGGCCGGTGGCAAACAGGCCCTTGGTCTTCAGTCGCGCCGAAGTGTAGCTACCGGCGCCGGTGCGCACGGCCTTCAGCACGAGCGCGCGGCCGTTGGTCGCCAGCGGGTCGGCGACGACAAAGGAATTCTCCCGGGAATCGGTGTAGGTCTGCAGCTCCTTGTTGCCCCAGCCGTTGTCGCCGAGGTCATGGATCCACTTGGAGGCGTCCGGACCGCTGCCGACCGGCTGGTCGAACTCGTCCTGCCAAACAGGCGTCGTGGAAAACGGGGTCATGCCGGTGGTAGGACCGGTCTGTGACCGGTCAGGATTGGTGCCCGCCGAGGCCGGTCACAGACCGGCCCTACCCGGGACGGGGCGGCTTTGGCGGCCGGGGCGAAACGGTGGGGCGGCGACATCAAGGCGTGCTCCTCTGGTAAACGCGCACGTAGTCCACTTCCATGCGCTGGGGAAACGCGGCGGCATCGACGCCTTTCACGGCGCCCCAATCGCCGCCGACGGCGACGTTCAGGACCAGGTAGAAATTGCGCGTGAAGGGCCACGAGGTCCAGTCGCCGCCGTCCTTGCGGGACGTGAAATAATGGCGGTCGTCCACATACATGCGGATTTCCTCCGCGTCCCACTCCAGGGCGTAGGTGTGGAAGGCCGTGCCGGCGTCCGGCACCGCGATCGTGGCCGTACGCTGCGTCTTGATCTTCCACTGGTGCTTTTGGGAGTGGGTCGAAGCGTGCACGACACCGGGGTCGTGACCCACATGCTCCATGATATCGATCTCGCCGTTGTCGGGCCAGCCGCCGTTGCCCAGATTCCACACGGTGGGCAGCATCCAGATCGCCGGCCAGGTGCCGCGGCCGAGCGGTACCTTGGCGCGGATCTCGAAGCGCCCGTGGAGCCAGTCGCCCTTGTTCTTGGTGACGAGTCGCGCCGAGGTGTAGTCGCTGCCCTGCCAGGACTCGCGCCGGGCCTCGATCACGAGGTGCCCGTTTTCAAGGCGGGCATTGTCCGTCCGAGCCTCGGTGTAGAACTGCAACTCATGATTCCCCCAGCCATTGCCCCCCACGTCGTAGCCCCACTTGGCTGGATCGGGCTGGGTGCCCTCGTTGAACTCGTCGCTCCAGACGAGCTTCCAGCCCGCCGGAGCCGTCGGCGCGGACGCGACGGGAGTCGCGGGAGTTGCGGTGCAGGAGGACATCAGGAGACCGTGGACCACGATCAGCAGGCCCGCCCAACGGATTCTGAGATTTGATAATATCATGCGTTCAGGTCGCCGCAGCCGGAGCGCCTTTGCGCTCGGCGAGTTCGCGTTCCATCTGCTTCACCTGCGGCTCGTCGAGCTTGTAGAAGAAGATGGCCAGGCCCGCCAGCAGCGCGAAGACGCCGGGCAGGAGACTGAAGAGGAGGGTGATGCCGTGGATGACGCGGGGAGACTGCGCCGCGTTGGCCACGAAGCCATAGTAGCTGA
The DNA here is from genome assembly GCA_039797805.1 of Verrucomicrobiota bacterium. Taxonomy (GTDB): domain Bacteria; phylum Verrucomicrobiota; class Verrucomicrobiia; order Opitutales; family Opitutaceae; genus Lacunisphaera. The sequence goes on along the minus strand of JBDKHE010000283.1, from coordinate 22,889 downwards.
GCATCCAGCCGATCATCGCCGCGCCGATCGCGAGACCGACCTTTTGCACGAACACCGTGGCGGAGAAGATGAGGCCGGTGGCGCGACGGCCGAACTTCCATTCGCCATAGTCGGCGGTGTCGGCGTACATCGACCACACGATGGCCGGCGTCGGGCCGGCGGCAAAGCTGGCGAGGATGTTCAGAGCGTAGAGCAGCGGCAGGTTCTGCGGGTTGACGAAATAGCAGGCGCCGATGCAAAGGGCATTGATGACCGTCAGCCAGATCATGAGCGACCGGCGCGACCAGCGTGCGGTGAAGAATTTCGTGGCGAGGGCGCCGGCGATGAAACAGAGGAAGCCGACCAGGTTGAAGGTGCCGAGGGACGCCTCCTGGCCGACCACATACTTGAAGTAGTAGATGCCGGCGCCACCGCGCATGCCGGTGTTGGTGAGATTCAGGAAGGCGACGAAGAACAGGACGAGCCAGGGGGCGTTGGACTTGAGGTCGCCCAGGTCGCGGCCGAGCGAGCCTTTCTGCGGCGGCGGGGACACGACGCGTTCCTTCGTGTTGGCGAAGGTGTAGGCGAACATGCCGACGGAAAGCACGGCGAAGAGCGTCATCGTGTTGCGGAAGCCCACCGCCGGCGCGCCGCCGGCCGGCGTGAGGAAATCCTTCAGGTGCGGCACCAGCCAGCCGATGAGCAGGGCGCCGAGAAAGGCACAGGCGAAGCGGTAGGATGAAAGTGACGTGCGGTCTTCGGACGAGGGCGACATCACGCCCATCAGCGCTCCGTAGGGGGTGTTGATCGCCACGTAGGCGATGAGCACCAGCGAATAGGTGACGTAGGCGTAGACGAGTTTGCCGTGTTCGCTGAGGTCGGGATTGGCAAACATCACGTAGCCCAGCACGCCGTAGGGCAACGCGCCCCACAGGATCCACGGACGGAACTTGCCCCAGCGCGTGGTCGTGCGGTCGGCGAGCATGCCGACGACGGGATTCAGCGCGGCCACGGCGATCGGCACCACCAGCAGCAGTGTGCCCGCGGCGGCGGACGGGAGGCCGAAGATGTCCGTGTAGTAATAGGCCAGGAACAGGTTGAAGGCCTGGAAATAGAAATTCGAGGCGGTGTCACCGAGACCGTAGGCGAATTTTTCCTTGAAGGAGAGACGGGCGTTGGGAGGGGTAGGCGTCACAGTGGGGAGGGTTGCAATCCGCGGCAGGATGCCGCGGGGCGCCGAACGATGCGCGATGGCGGCGGGTGACGGAAGGGCAAAGCGGGGCCGGGAGGCGCGCACCGGACCAAAAACCGGTGCGCGCCGAATGAACCCCTGAACAAGCCGGGTAGGCTCGGATGATTATTGGCGCAGGGCGTCAGGCTCAGAAACCGATCGTGTAGGTCAGCCGCGCCGAGAGACCCGTGGCGTAGATCTGGCCGTAGAGGGCCCGGTCGTTGGTCACATTGTCGACGTTGAGCTGCAAGGACTGGTTGTAACGGTCGGACTTCCACTCCCGGCGCGCGAAGGCGTTGAGGACCCATTGCGTCGGGGTGTAGAGCACGATGACCTTGCCGTTGACATCGGTCTGGACCTGGCCGGAGCCATGGGTCACGCCGGAGAAGTAGGCGCGCCTGGACTGCCAGTCGCCGCCGGCACCGACGGTCCAACCCTTGAGCGCACCCTCGAACTTGTAATTGGCAAAGATCGAGAAGCGGTTGCGGGGCGTGTCGTCACCCGGGAAAACTCCGGTGTTGGTGCGGGTCGAGGTGTCGGTGGGATCCGTGTAAGCTTCGGCGAGGGTCTGCCCCTTGAGGCCGAAACCACCGTTCGGGAAGTACCACGTGGCCCAACGGTCCTGCGGGTACGGATACTTGATCCACTTGCCCTTGTCGATGAGGGTGACCTTCGTGTCGATCGAGGCGGAAAAGACAAACTGCAGCTGCTTGGTGGGCGTAAACAGGATGGTGCCGTCCCAACCCTCGGACTGCGAGATCGCGGGAATCGCGGCCTGCTGGGGTCCGTTCTGGAAGGCGGCGTCGTCCAGGGTCGCGTTGTTGATGCCGGGATCGTTGATGTCGTTGCCCTTGTAAGGCCAGCCGGCCCAGCCCGGGGCGGCGGTCTTGAAGAATTCATCCATCCACTTGGCGCCTTCCGGCGTGCTGGCGTTCAGATAGATCGAGGAGGAGTCGTATTGCTGGCCGTTGATCGGCGACTTGAGCGTGACCGCGCCGGCGGCAACCGCCGCGCTCCAGGCCGCCTGCTGCGCCGCGCTGGGCGAGTAGGTCTGGCCGTTGGAAACAAATCCCGGGAAGGGCTGGAAGCCCGTGCCGTTGGCGTCGCCGAGGTTGTAGATGATCGGCTTGTTCGGATCGAAGCGCGGATTGCCGAGCGGGGCCGGCGTGGAGAAGCCGCTGGCGGTCCAGGCGTTCTTCGTGATCTTGTAGCGACTGATGGTGCCGGAGATCTTGCCGTCCAAGAAGTCGAACTTGATGCCGTACTCCTTGCTCTTCGCGGTATCCGCACCCACCGGGGCACCGGTCAGGGCCTCGTGCAAGCCGCCGAAGTTCGGCTGGAAGCCGTCGGCCTTGAGGTAGTACGCGGAAAGCGACTTGGTGAGCCGGACCATGACGCCGTACTGCTTGGAGGTGACCTCCGACTGGATCGCGCGGCTGGTGGTGGTGGTGGCCACGCCGCCGATCGTGACGTTGGTGTTGGTCGACCAGTTGTTGGCCTTGTCCTTGCGGACGCCGGTCATGAGGATGAACCGGTCGCTGAGGCCGCCGATTTTGCCGAACTTCAGGTAGTTGTTGAGATAGTAGGCGCGATCCCAGCCCTTGTTGATGTTGTCGCGGTTGTTCTGAAACAAACCGGGAGCGGGGGAACCGTCGCCCTGAGTGGCAAAGCGGATGGGCGTCAGGTCGAGCGGTCCCTTGTAGCTGTAGAGGCCGGGGGCCGTCTGCCAGTTGCGGGAGCTGACCTCGTTGTAGATTTCGGAGTAGCCCGCGAGCAGCTGGTCCTCGAGCTGGAACCAGCGGCCTTCGAAGAGCGACTTCCGGGCGGTCAACTCAACGCGCTCCTGGTTGCGGGTTGTCTCGGCGTCGTTGCGGTTCCAGGCGAAGCGGATCACCTCGTTGTTGAAGGTGCCGTACTGGAGGTTGCCGTTGGACGGGGTGCTGCCGCCGAGACCGTTGTCGACCGAAGTGATCGTGATCGTCTGCGACAGATTGTAGCCCGGGGTGCCGATCGAGACCTGCTGGATGCCGCCGTTGGCGTCGCGGGTCTGGGTGTTGAAGGTCGAGCGGTTGTAGCCGGCGAGGAAGTCCACGCGAGGCATCCAGGTTGATTCATCAAGGAGCTGCTGGGAGAGGGTCAGCTCAAAGTTGTCCTGCTGGTTCTTGTTGTAGGTGTCGGGACCGCCGAGGTTGAAGGTGCGCCGGTTGGCGCCCGGGGGCCAGTAGAAGCCCGTGGCCTCGAGTTGATCGTTGTTGATCGGCGTGGCGCCCGTACCCTGGGCCGCGCGCAGGGCGCGGAAGCCAAAGCCCGTGTTCTCGGCGTCGTTGTATTCATACTGCATGAAAAGCTCCGTCTTGCGCGTCGGGCGCCAGGAGAGCGAAGGGGAGATATACCAGTGCTTGAGATTCTGGTGGTCGATGTTCGTATCGGTATCCTCCCAGGCACCGACGACGCGGTAGGCCAGGGTGTCCGAGATGGGGCCGGTGTTGTCGATGGTGGCTCGCTTGAAGTTTTCGGTGCCGTAGGCCACGCTCGCCGAGGAATGCTCCCGGTCCTGCGGCTTCTTGGTGAGATAGTTCACCACACCGCCGAAGTTGCCCGTGCCGTAAAGCAGCGCATTCGGTCCCTGCACGACCTCAATACGCTCAATGTTGATCGAGTCGCTGGGGCTGCCGCGATAAAAGCCGTCGCGCAGCACATTGTTGGTGATGAAACCGCGGATCTTCATCTGCACGCCGTTGATGTTGGCCGTGACGCCTTCCGGGTTGTTGACGCCGCCGGGACCGTAGGCGCTGCCGAAGGTGCCGCCGCGGTTTTCCAGATCGTTCTGGGACTGGGTGCTGATGCCCGACACGTAAGCGAGGGAATCGCGCAGGTTGGTCGCACCGATGTCATTGATGAACTGGTCGGTGATGACCACGATCGGCATCGGAATGTCCTTGATCGGCGTGTTCGTGCGCGAACCGGAGATCGAGTTGGTGGCACCGTAGCCGTTGTCCTTGTCGGTGGTGACGGTGAACGGGGAGAGCACGAGGGTCTCCTCTTTCGACGGTTCCAGCGAGGTGACGGCTGGGGTCTTGGTCTGAGCACTCACGGCAAGCGGCCAGGCCAGTAAGGCGGCCGCGCTGATCAGGAAGCCCGCACGCAGGGCGGTTCGATGCTGGTGTTTCATGGGGGGTCGGTGTGTTAGGGAGCGCAAATCGCTGAAAAAAGCCTGACCAATCAGGGGACGGCGACGCCTTGTTCTGCTCTTTGCGGGGTTGGGGAGAGTTGACCGGATTGCTCCGGCCTTATCCCGAGGCTGCGAGGCTGTTGCACCGGTGTCAATTTTGTTGCGCAACCGTTGTTGCATTGATTTATTGCACCTCAATATCGTGTTAGATCATTATTTACCAATTTGTTAGGATGTTTTTGGTTATCGTTTGTTCACATTTAATCAGGTTTGTTATTTGTTTTGTTGCATAACGTGTTGACTCAATCCGAGAACTCATTTTTGAATTTCAACCGACCCGCCTTCCCTGCTGAACATCCCGTCTCCCTTCCTCTATGCCCGCTGCCGTCAACCAAGACCTGATCGCCAAGCGACTGAACGTTTCGAAGGCGACCGTCTCGCGTAGTCTGGCCAACCATCCTGCGATCAGCGTGGAGACCCGCCGGCGCGTGCACGCGATGGCGGAGAAACTCGGTTACAAGCTTTCGCCCGGGAGGGTCGGCCGGCGGGGCAAAGGGTCGCGTTCCCTCACGCTGGGCGTGCTGATCGGCGTGCCGGCCGGCAACGTGGTCATGGCGACCTTTCCCTACATCCTGAAGGGCATTCGGGAGCGCGCCGAAGTGGAGCACGTGACCATCGATGTTTGCTACCAGGCACCGGCGGATTTTCATCCGGAGTCCGGCCGCCAGCCCGTCTACCGCAACATGCGCAACGCGAACTGGCGCGGGGCGATTCTCATCTATCCGTTTGCCGAGAAGGCCGTGGAACTCATCTCGCGCCGCCTCTCCACCGTCGCGGTGCTCGAGAGCTACAGCCAGCCCGGCATCGACATCATTGATACGGACGACGCCTCCGCCATGGTGTCGCTCGTCGAGAAACTGGCCGACGCCGGTCACCGGCGCATCGGTTTCCTCTCGTGGGAATACCCCATCGGCGGCCACTGGGTGGCCCGCCGCTTCAGCGGCTACATCGAGGCGCTCTTCGTCTCGGGCCTCGAATTCCACCCGCACTGGGTCATCAACGTCGAAAAGAACAAACCGCGGCTGTCCCCCGGCCAGGTTGCCGACGAGGTCGCCCGTCTCATCCGCGAGGAGCGCGTCACGGCCTGGGTCTGCGCCGCCGACCACCAGGCGTACCAGCTCGCCCTCGACCTCCCGGCCCGCGGATTGCGGGTGCCGGAAGATTGTTCCATCACGGGCTTTGACGGTCTGGAGCCCACCAGCGGACAGAAACGCGTCACCTCCATGCGCGTCCCGCACGAGCAGATCGGCTCCGCCGCCGTCACGCGCCTCGTGAACCGCATCCAACACCCCTCCGCCCCGCGCCGCAAAATCCTCGTCGAGGCCGAGTACGTCGTCGGTGAGACGATCGCCGCACCGGGAGGGGCCGAATAGCCGACGGGCGCCACCCTTGCCGGTGGCTCTTGGCCCGCCGGCGCACCGAAGCGGCAACCCTGGCGAGCGCCCGCAAGCGGATCAGAACCGGTTCTGACTGCTCTTCTCCTGGGCGTCCGGACCGAAGCCTTCGTAGTTGTGCGGGCCTCCGGAACTGTCCGCCCAGCGCGGCAGGTTGTTTGGTCGGGCCAGCTTGGTGTTGAGCACCTCGGCCCGCATAGCCGCGAAGTCGGTGTGGATGCGTTTGCACTCCGGCCCGCAGTGCTCCTTGAAATTGCCCAGCCGGAGCATGTACTCGTTGATGGCGGTGTAGACCACGTCTTCCACCTCGCAGCCGAAGGCGTCGGCCGTGCGCTTGAGGGGATCGTATTCGGCGAAGTCCAAATGGATCTTAACGTTCATGGGATGATCCTCGGGGTTGTGGACGGTCACGGGCACCGCCCGGTTTTGGGGTTACCCTATTATCGTCCATTCCGCGCCGTTTGCTGCTCACTTCTTGCGCAACGTTGGACGTCGATTGCAGCGGCCGGGGAGCTGGTCGACAGTTACGGCGCTCTCAACCGGTCCCAAAAAACCAAAAGCCCGGCGCTACTAACGCCGGGCCACAACACACCAAAACTGTACGCCTGCTCACTCCTTGCCCGGCGGGACCTTCAAGACCAGCGGCTCGAAGCCCTCGGCGGTGAGCGTCACCTTGTCCTCCACGGCGAGATCGTCGATCGTCAGCATCTTGCCCGGGGCGATTTTCTGGGCCGGCACGGTCTTGGACTTGGCGCTGGGATGCGTCACCACGCTGTAGCGGACCAGCGCGGCCACCTTCAGGGTGCGCTCCGAGGTATTGGTGAGCTTCACGCAAAAGGGACCGCCGTGATCCCCCGGCGCACTCGTCTCAAAGGTCGCCTGCAGGGGCAACGGTGGCAGCGGTTTGTCAGCCGCTGAAAGGGAGACCGCCGCAAGCACACAGCCCAACGCCAAAAGCGCCGGACGCACCAAAGTCACAAGGGAATTCTTCATGGGGTATGGGATTTGCCACCATGAAACGCCCCGCCCTGCGGGCTCGCAAGGGGCATTGCCGGTCATTTCTTGTCAATTTATGACACTGCGAAAACGCCCTGCTGATACAGCCGCGACCCGAGACGATCTGACCTGGAGCACATCCGCTCGTTGGACATCGTGGAGATGGTGGGCCCACCGGGATTCGAACCCAGAACCAAGGGATTATGAGTCCCCTGCTCTAACCGTTGAGCTATAGGCCCAGACTCGCGACTTTGTCGCGAAGTAGAGGCCACGTGACAAGGGGCAAGTGACCTCTTTCTCCAAACGCCCATGCCCCAGGCGGACGGGCGTTACCCCGCGAACAGCCGGGCGGAAAGGCGGTTGGTGGTCTCGATCAGGAGGGGGAGGTCGACCGTGGTGAGCTGTCCCTGGTCCACCACCCGGCGGCCGTGGATGAAACTGTAGTCCACCGTGTCGCATTGGCAGAGCACCAGCGCGGCCACGACGTCGTGCTGCGCGCCGGCGAGGGAGGGACGGTCCAGGTTCACCGCGATGAAGTCGGCCGACATCCCCGGCGCGATCGCGCCGATGTCATCTCGGCCCAGCACGCGGGCCCCGCCGAGGGTCGCGAGTTCGAGCGCCTGCCGGGCGTTCATCGCGCCGGCATCAAGCGCGCCGACGCGAGCGAGCAGACACGCCTCGCGCGCCTCGTGGAAAAGGTTGCTGGCGTCGTTCGAGGCCGCGCCGTCCACCCCGAGCCCGACCGGGACGCCGGCCGCGAGCATCTTTCGCACCGGCGCGATGCCGCTGGCGAGCCGCATGTTGCTGCACGGACAGTGCGCCACGCCCGTGCCCGTGCGACCGAACTTGGCAATCGCTGCATCATCCAACTGCACACAGTGTGCGTGCCAGACATCCGCGCCCACCCAGCCGACGGACTCGGCGTAATCCCCCGGCGTCAGGCCGAATTTCTCGCGGCTGTAGGTGACATCGGAGCCGTTCTCCGCGAGGTGCGTGTGCAGGCGCACGCCCGTGTGGGCCCGCGCCAGGGCGGCGGACTCCCGCATAAGATCGGTCGAGACGGAAAACGGCGAGCACGGGGCGAGCGCGATGCGCAGGAGCGCATGGCGGGCCGGATCGTGGTACTGGCCGATGAGGCGCTGGCTATCGCGCAAAATGGCAGCTTCCTTTTCCACGAGCCGGTCGGGCGGCAGGCCGCCGGCGCTTTCCCCCACGCTCATGCTTCCGCGACAGGCGTGGAACCGCATGCCGATGTCCCGCAGCGCACGGATTTCATCGTCGAGCGTGCAATCGTTGGGAAACAGATAGAGGTGGTCGCTCGAGGTCGTGCAACCGGAGAGCATCAGCTCGGCCGCGGCCATCTGCGCGCTCACATAGACGCCCTCGGCCGTGAGCCGCGACCAGATCGGGTAGAGCGTCTGGAGCCACTTGAAGAGATCGCAGTCCTGCGCCGCCGGCACGGCGCGCGTGAGCGTCTGGTAGAAATGATGGTGCGTGTTGACCATGCCCGGCAGCACCACGTGCCGCCCGCGCAGGTCCAGCACTTCGTCGGCGGTCGGCGGCAGCGTGGCCGTCAGGCCCACTTGCTCGATGACATGGTCGCGCACATAGATTGACGCATCGCGAATCTCCCGGCGCGCCCCGTCCATGGTCACGAGCGTGTGGATGTTTTTGACGAGAAGCGTGCCCATGATGGTTTGAGGATCAGCGTGAGGATCCACCGGTCACTTGCCGAGTAGCAAAATCTCGACCGATCCTCTGAAGTCTAGACCACGGAACCCACGGCAGGGATTTGGATTTCACGGGAGGAAACTGAGGCAACGGAAGATTCTTCGGCCGGGTCCCCGCTTTCTCCGTTTCCTCCAATCAATGAATCAAAGTTTTCTGTGTGTTCCGTGTTTTCTGTGGTGATAATCGGGGTGTTCTGCGGTCAACCCGTCTGCTCGGTTTCGGCCTTTACCGGCCAGGCGAGGGTCAGCACCAGCGCCGTGAGGCCGCCGGAGGAGATGCCCGACTCCAACAAGCCATGCAACCAGCCGGGCAGGCTGGCGAGCAAGGCGGGTTGCGTGGGCAGGCCGAGGCCGACACCGAGGGAAAGCGCCACGATCACGCCTTCGCGTTGACCGAGTCCGGCCGTGAGCAGCAGCCGCACGCCGGCCACCGCCACGAGGCCGAACATCATCAGGGCGAGCCCGCCCAGCACCGGAGGTGGCAACACCGTGATCCAACGTCCCACGGCGGGCACCAAGCCGAGCACCGCCAAAATGGCGGCCATCATGTAGCCGACGCGCCGGCTGGCGACGCCGGTGATCTGGATCACGCCGTTGTTCTGCGCGTAGGTGGCGCTGGGAAAGCCGCCGAAGAAGGCCGCCACCGTGCTGGTGATGCCGTCGGCGAGCACGCCGCCGGAGAGCCGTTTCCAATGGTCCGCCCCCCGCGTCGGCAGACCTGAAAGCTGCGAGGTGGCGGTGATGTCACCGATCGCCTCCAGGACCGATACGAGATAAATGAAGGCGAACGGCGGCACGAATTTCCAGTCGAAGGCAAAACCGTGCGGCAACACCTGCGGCACCGTGAACCACGCTCCGCCCGTGCTTTCCGGCGCGTGGAGTCCGCCGAACAGGCCGCACAGGATGCAGCCGGCGATGACACCCAGCGCCGCCCCGGCGATCCGCGCCCAGGCGCGTCCGGTGGCTTGGGCCGCCACGATCACCGCAATCACCACCAGACCGATCACCAGCCCCAACCACGGCGGCGCATCCGGCCGCACGGGCGCGGCCAGACCGTAGAACGCCGTCGGAATGAGCGAGGTGCCGATCAGCAGCACCACGACGCCGGATACCAACGGGGTGAAGACGCGGCGCAGGCGCGAGATGAAGGGGGACAGGAACATCAGCAACGGCGCGGTGACGCACGACATTCCGAGCATCAGGGCGAGTCCACCCGCCTGCCCGGCCAGCATGAGCGGCTGCAAAAAGGCGAAGCTGGTGCCCGTCACGCTCAGCAGGCCCGATCCGACCGGACCCCGACGGCGACATTGCAGGAACGTGCCCAGGGCCGAAGCGAGCAGGGCGATGCTGACCAGATACGCGGTGTCGGTCTGGGAAAACTTCAGCGCGCCGGCCAGAATCAGCGGGGGCGTCACCGTGCCGACCACCATCGCCGAGACATGCTGCACCCCGACCAGAAACGACGGTCCGAGAGGAATCCGATCCTCCAGCCCATAAAGGATGGTCGGCGACTTGTCCGGCGTGGCGGGCGGGGGCAGGATTTCCATGCAGCGTGATCAGCAGGGGCCGGGCCAGCGGCGGACGGCAGGAGGAGATCGTGAAATCAGCAATCGGGCATCGGAAATTGATAAATTGTGGAGGCAGCCATCCCAGAATGAGGTTCGCTTCCAAATGCCGGATTTCAGATGCCCGATTCCCGATTTCACGATTTCCGAGCTAATCGGTCATCCGCCTACGGCGCCCGCTCCACCCGCACGGTCCAGGTGCCGCCGGACGCCAGGCCGTGTTTTTCCGAGAAGCTGCCCATGTTCAGGGCAAAGGAGACGTTCAGCAGACTGTTCAGGTAGAGCAGCGGCTCGCCTTCCTTGACGTCGCCAAAGGTCCGGACGTACGGCAAGGTGCCGCGATAAACCACCTGACCGTCGTGGGCGATGGTGACCGCATACCTGTCGCCAAAGGCGGGCTTCAGCTCGTTGAAGAGCGTGTCGGGGATATTGGTCCACACGTTGCCGTAGTGAAAATCGATCTGCGGAATCGTGCCGCGCAGCACGCCACCCTCCCGGGCGGCGCGCTCGTAGGGCAGGCTGACGACCTTGGGATCCAGCAGCGGGCCGACCTGCTCAAAGGTGATCTTGCCCGCCGCGAGCCGGGCGCCGGTGTAGGCATAGACATCGCGACCGTGAAAGGTGTAGCTCTTTTCCGAGCCGGCGCGCCGGTTGGCGACCTCATCGATGCGGCGCACCGCGGTGATGCCGAGCTCCTCCGCGACCAAAGTGAGCGTGCCGTTGTCTGGTGTCACGAAATACTGCCCGTTTTTCGTCTGCAGCACGACGGAGGCGCGATCCGTGCCGACGCCGGGATCGATCACGGAGACAAACACCGTGCCCGCCGGCCAGTAGGGGGCGGTCTGCTTGAGACGGTAGGCCGCCTCCCAGATGTCGTAGGGCGTGTTTTCCTGACTGAGATCAAAGATCGCGAGCGAGGAATCCACGCCGAAGGCCACGCCCTTCATGGCGGCCACGGCCCCGTCCTTGGTGCCGAAATCAGTCTGGATGACGAGGGCATGGCCGGCGCAAACGCGAACGGCGGAGAGCAATACCGAGAGCAGGAGGAGGGATTTCATGGGAAACGGGGAATGCATCAATGGAGGGGGGGAATGACTGGGGAGACACGATCTTCTCGAACGAACACGAATCAAGCGTAGCCAAGGCCGGGCGAGACCGCCGGAAAACATGCAGGCATTGAATGACGAGGAAGCCGCGGGGCAACGTTTACCGTCGGGCGGGGACTCCCAACCCCGCCCACAGGGATGAAAAAGGCCGCCCGTTGCGGGGCGGCCTGGAAAGGAATCAGCGGTCTCAGAAGTTGTACTTCATCGTGAAGCTGACCTGTGTGCCGGGCAGCGCCAGAATCGAGGCGTTGCCGTAGACGGCATTGGGTGGGGCCCAGTTCTTCTCGTTGGTGACGTTGGAGACGTTCAGGCGGAAGTCGAAGTCCTCGTACTTGTAGCTGGCGCCGACGTCGATGGAGTACTGCTTGGGGATGACGAGGGTGCCGGCGTAGTTGTTGTTGATCTTGCCCGTCGCCGTGAAGTTGGCGTTCAGCCGCAGGCCGTTGTCAAAGCCGTACGAGATGAGACCGTTCATCTGATTCTTGGGCAGGCCGGACACCTGGTGAATATTGGCGTAGTCGATGCCCTGGGTGGGCAGCAACGGGGTGCCGCCGTCAGACTGGAAGGGCGCGGTGACCGTAGCGTCGATGAACGAGTACGACAGCGTGGCGTAGATGTGCTTGTTCGGCTGGTAGTTCAACTCGGCCTCGAAGCCCTTGGCGTCGAACTTCTGGATCACGGTGCTGCTCGTGCTCTTCGCGGTGCGCTTCTGTTTGTAGACCGCGAAGTTCAGGAATAGGGTGTTTTCCTTGAGCGAGTACTTCGTACCCAGCTCCATCAGCTCGCTCGGCTGCTGGAAGTTCTCCTTGTCCAACGCGTCGCCCGCGCCGTTCCAGCCGGTGATGCCGCCGCCGTTGCCGACCGCACCCGAGGTGTTCTTGCTGTAATTGTAGGTCGCATAGACGCTCGAGGTTTTGGTGGGCTTGTAGACCAGGCTGGCGTTGTAGTTGGGAATCCAGACGCTGATGCTGTCCTCGGTGTAGAAGGGCCCGAGCGGGTCACGCACATTGGCCTTGAAGCGGTCGTAACGCAGACCGGTGACGACATCGAGCTTTGGGTCCACCTTCCAGTTGGCCTGGAAGAAGGGTCCGACCGTGGTGCCGTTGCTGTCGTTGGTGTCGCCGTTGATGGTGCCCTGCGTGGCGTAGCGGTTGGGCCAGCCCGGGACCGGCTGTCCGACGAAGCGGCCGTAGAAGTCCGCGGCATTGTACACGTTCACATAATTCAGGTCCCGCGTGAGGTCCCACACGTTGGCCGGCTCGAAGAAGTAGTCGTCATAGGCGAGCGTCTTCTGGTAGCGGATGTCCAGACCCGTGTTGATGGTGTACTTCGGGTTGGTGAGGATGACCTCGGTGCGGTTCTCGGCGAACCAGGAGGGATCGATGATCTCGGAGTAGTAGTAGCGGCTGAGCGTGTTGCGCTTCGTGTAGCTCCAGTAGGTGTTGTTCACAACCTTCACCGTCGGGCTGACGGTGTAGGTCTGGATGGCTTGGAGATTGTACTCGTTGCCGGTGGAGTGGTCGGCCGGGTTCAGCAGGCGCGTGTGGCGGTTGAGCTGCACGGTGGGGCCCCAGGCCATGGTGTTGCCGCCGCCGAGCACCCAGGTGGAGTTCTGCGCATCGGACGGGGCGCCGGGGGCGTTGTTGATGTTGATGCCGGTGACGTACCTGCCGTTGTCGATCAGGTCCTGCGTCACGCGGTTCATGCCCCAGTTCTCCGTGTAGCGGTAGTCGGACCACGAGCCGTTGATGAAGATGTTGTAGGCGGTCGACGGGCGGATCTCGACGGCACCGTAGAGCGAGTGGTTCTTGTTATAGTAGTTGTGCCAGTAGCCCTTGCTGTCCTCGCCGGAATAGCTGAAGCGGAAGGCGGACTTCTTGCCGATCGGTCCGCCCTCGTCGAAGGTCCAGGCCTTCTGGGAGTAGGAGCCGATGGTCACACTGACCGTGCCCTTGTTCTTGTCGAAGTAGGGACGCTTGGTGATCAGATCGATGAAACCACCGACGTACATCGACGTGCCCTGCACCGCGGTGGCGGGACCCTTCACGATGTTGACGGACTCGACGGAATTGAAATCGAGCGGGAGGCCGTTGCCGTTGGAGGTGATGCGACCGCGGACGCCGTTGATGAACAGATCGGCGGTCTGGCCGCGGATGCTGGGATTGGACGGCGCGCCAAAGTTGGTGGTCGTGTAGGCGCTGGAGGTGAGCTTCGAGAAGTCGAGCACGCTGTCGATGTTGATGTCGCTCAGCTGCTGGCGGGAGATGATGGTGACATTGCGCGGCACATCGACGATGTTGTCGTCGGTACCGAACACCGAGGTGAAGGGACGCGCGATCGGCAGGACCATCTGGTCGATGCCCACATCGGACGTGACCTTGAAGCGTTCGAGCTCGAGGACCTCGCCCTTGGGCGGCATGGAGTTGTCGACGGGAGCGTCGGTCTGGGCGGAGAGACGTCCAGCGACAAATACTAGGACTTGCACGGCCAGCAGCGTGCGCAGCAGGTTGGTTTTCATAGTTTGGTGTAGAAGTGGTGGCGTGGCGCCACGTCCTGTCATAAGCAAGGCATGTGCCACCGCTTCCATTGTTTGCAGGAATGAGGTCCGGCGGGATCCCGGCCTCATTCGCCGAAGGTCGCGGCTGCGGGCGGCGCCCCGAGCTTGTCGGGCCCGCGGCCGAACCGCGCCTCCATCGGGAAAAATCTCGGCAGTCCGGTACGAACCCTGCTAATCCGCTGCTATGCTTCCCTCCTTGACCGGCCGATGCCTCCTGGCCGGCCTGACCACCCTTGCCGCCACCCTGCCCGCCTTCGCCGAGATCATCCGGCCCAAGGTGGTGGTGGTGGCCATGTTTGAAATCGGCGAGGACTCCGGCGACAAGCCTGGTGAGTTTCAGTACTGGGTCGAACGCGAGAAACTCGACCGCGTTATCCCCTTGCCAGCCGCCTACCATGCCGTCCGCGCCAATGCCGACGGCTCCGTCATCGGCATTGTCACAGGCATGGGCAACACGAACGCCGCCGCCAGCATCATGGCGCTCGGGCTGGATCCCCGTTTTGACCTCGCCAAGAGCTACTGGCTGATCGCGGGCATCGCCGGGATTGATCCGGCCGACGGTTCCGCCGGTTCGGCCGTGTGGACCGACTACGCGGTCGAGGGTGATCTCGGACACGAGATCGACGCGCGGGAGATTCCGGCGGATTGGAAGACCGGCTACATCCCCATCCGAAAAAAGAAGCCCTACGAGCTGCCCATGCAGCCCGCCGACGAGCGGGTCGACAATTGCTACCCGCTCAACCCGGCGCTCATGCAGTGGGCCTACCAGCTGACCAAGGACACACCGCTGGCCGACACGCCCGAACTGCAGAGCTTCCGCGCCCGCTACAAGAATTTCCCCAAGGCCCAGCTGCCTCCGTCCGTCCTGATCGGCTCCAACCTCGCCTCCAGCACGTACTGGCACGGCAAACTGCTCAACGAGTGGGCCAACGACTGGGTCGCCTATTACACCGAGGGCCGCGGCAACTACGTCACCACCGCCATGGAGGACACCGGCACGCTGCGCGCGCTCACCAACCTCACCCGCGCCGGCCGCGCCGACGTCAAGCGCACCATGGTTCTCCGCACCGGCAGCAACCACGACATGCAACCGCCCGACCTGACCGCCGCCCAGAGCATGTTCGGCGAAAGCATCGGCCACTATTCCGGCTTCATCCCGTCGCTGGAATCCGCGCACGCCGTGGGCAGCCGGGTCGTGCATGCCCTCGTGGAGGGCTGGGCCCGCTACGAATCCGAGATTCCCTCCGCGCCCTGACCGTCATGCGTTCCCGTTTTCTGCCCTTCGTCCTGCTGGTCGTCGGCACGCTGCGGCTCCCGGCGGCCGATCTGCTCCTGGCCGCGACGGAGTCCGAACTGCAGCCGATCATCGCCCGCCTGGAGCAACCGCAGACCGAGACCCGCGCGGGCTGGCAATTCTGGCTCGGATCGATCCACGGCCGGAGCGTCGTGCTGACGCGCACCGAGGACGATCCGCTCAATGCCGTGGCCGCGACCACGCTGGCCATCCGCCGTTACGAACCGAAGCTCGTGCTCACCTTTGGTGCCGCCCGCGCCCATGACCCGGCCCTGCAGCCCGGCGACCTGGTGCTGAGCCGCGAGTTCGCCGCCTTTGACGGCATGGTTTCTCCCCACCGCGACAGCGGAGCCGGCACCGCCCCGCTCGCTTGGAGGAAACTGCCCCACGCGCTGATCACGCCCGGTGAAAAGGAAGTCTATCAGGATCGCTTCCCCGCCGACGCCCCCACCCTCGCCTTGGCGGAAAAAGTTTTCGCTGCTCGCGGCCACGTCGTCGCCGGCGTGCTGGGTTCCGCCTATCAGGTCAACCGCGAGGCCGATCGCATCGCGGCCCTCCGCACCCTCTGGGGCACGAGTACCGAAAACCACGATTCCGCCCACATCGCGGGCTGCGCCCGGTTGCTCGGCGTGCCGGTCTTTGGTTTGCACGTGATCGCCGACCAACCCGGCCAGGCGGCCGGCCTCGTCCTGCAGCTTCTGGAGGGCATGAAATGATCACCGCCGCCTTTTCTTGTGAAGAGCCCGCGTCTCTGCGGGCCGTTCCGCACACCGCAGCCGGCCCGCAGGGACGCCGGTCCTCCAACCGATGGTTGTTGATCGGACTTCTGCTTGTCCTCGTGCCGATCCTTCGCGCAGCGCCCTCCGTCGACATTCTGGTGCAGGGCGCCGAGCTCCCCGAGGTGAAAGAGATTTTGGCCGCCCTGCAGGAGCCCAAGAAGATCGAGATCGGGCCGTTCACCTTTTGGACCGGACGGATCGGCGCGCACTCCATCGCCCTTTCACTCACCGGCCAGGGCCTGATCAATTGCACGACCTCCACGGTTCTCGGTATCGAGGAGTTCGCGCCCAAGCTCATCGTCAACCAGGGCACCAGCGGGGCGCAGAAGCCCTACCTGTCTCTGCACGACATCATCGTCGGACGCATCGCGCTGGACTACGGCAACTTCATCACACCCATCCGCGCCGCCGGCGCCGGGAGCGATGCATTGACCTGGACGCCGCTCACGCAGCGCCTGCGCGATCCCGTCAGCGGCCGGCTCGTGGAATTCCCCCATGGCTTTGCCGGCGACCCGGCGGCCATCGCTGTGGCCCTGCGCACGCGCAACCCGATGGGCCGGGTTTTTACCGGGGTCATCGGCTCCGCCCACGAAGTGAACCTTGAGCTCGACCGCGTGGGCTGGTCCGCGCAGACCTTTGGCATGGATGTCGAGGAAATGGAATCCGGCCACGTGGCGGCCATCGCCCACGCCTATGGCATCCGCTATGTCGCGTTCCGCGTGGTGAGCGACGCGCCCTATGAAGGCGTGCCCTTCTACGCCCAGGCCGCCCGGGCGACGGGCCTCTTCACGGTCAACTTCCTGCATAATTTCCCCGCCCTCCCCTGATCGCTCCCATGCTGCAAAAACTCTATTCCCTCCGCGAGAACGGCACGACCGTCGGTCGTGAAGTCCAGGCCGGCGCCACCACCTTCGCGGCGATGGCGTACATTCTGGCCGTCAACCCGGCCATCCTCGCCGCCGCGGGCATGCCCCAGCCCGCGCTGATCACCGTCACCGCGATCACGGCCGCCGTGAGCACGCTGATCATGGGGTTCATGACCAACTACCCGCTGGCTCTCGCGCCCGGCATGGGCATCAACGCCTACTTCGCCTTCACCATCTGTCTCGGTCTCGGGATCTCGTGGCAGTCCGCCCTCGGCCTCGTCTTCGTCAACGGCTGCATCTTCCTGGCTCTTTCGGTGACCGGCATCCGCGAAAAGATCATCACGGCCATCCCCCACCAGCTGAAACTCGCGATCACCTGCGGCATCGGTCTCTTCATCGCGTTCATCGGCCTGAAGAACGGCGGGATCGTGGTCTCCAGCCCGGCCACCTTCGTCACCCACGGCGACTTTGGCACGCCTTCGGTGCTGCTGTGCTTCGGCGGCATTCTGCTCACCGCGGTCCTCGTCGCCCGCAAGATCCCCGGGGCGATCATCCTCTCGATTTTGGCCGTCACGGTCGTCGGCCTCTTCGTCTCCAACGGCGCGGGCGGCACCGTGACCACGATGCCCAAGTCGCTCTTCGACCTGCCCGCGTCCCCGCTCCCGACGATGCTGCAGCTCAACTTCGACCTGCTGCTTCACGACTTTGGCAAGGCCCTGCCGATCATCCTCACACTCCTCCTCGTCGACATGTTCGACAACATCGGGACCCTGATCGGCGTCACGCAACGCGCCGGCCTGCTCGACAAGGATGGCAAGCTGCCCAAGGCCGGCAAGGCCCTCGTCGCCGACTCCGTCGCCGCCATCCTCAGCTCCCTTTTCGGCACGTCGACGGTGGTCAGCTACATCGAGTCGGCCTCCGGCGTCGAGGCCGGCGGCCGCACCGGCCTGACCGGGGCCACCACGGCCGTCCTCTTCCTGCTCGCGCTGTTCCTGACCCCGGTGATTCTGGCGATTCCCGCCGCGGCCACCGCGCCGGCGCTCGTGATCGTCGGCATTTTCATGTTCCAGTCGGTGTCCCAGATGAAGCTCGACGACTTCATCGAGACGGCGCCCATCTTCCTGATCATCGCCGGCATCCCGCTCAGCTTCAGCATCGCCGAGGGCATCGGCCTCGGCCTGATCGCCTACGCCGTCCTCCACCTCGCCACCGGCCGCGCCCGCCAGGCCTCGCCCCTCACCTACATCCTCGCCCTGATCTTCAGCCTGCACCTCCTGCGCGCCATCTTCACCCGGCTCTTCTGAGCCCGCCATCACCCCGAAGTTTGTCATCCATTATATGACAAATTTCGGCGTGCGGCCGGCGAAGGGCGGTGGTTGCCGCGGTCTGAAAATAATCCACCCTGCTTTCCATGCGCACCTTAGTTCTCCTGCTGCTGCCGTTGGTGACCCTCCCGGCTGCTTCCTTTTCCGAGCGATTCACCGAGATCAAGAACACGGCGAAACCCGCCGAGCTCTACACTTTCCTCTATGCCCTGCCCAAGGGCGGCGACATCCACAACCACCTCGGCGGCGCCGTCCGCTCCGAATGGTGGTACGCGATCGCCACCGATCCGGCGCGCAACGGCGGCGATGTCTTCTACACGCGCACGCAGTTCAGCGTCATCGCCGACACCGCCCAGCCGTTGATCCTGTTCCACATGATCCGCCGGCACACCTATGAGCAGCTGTCGGCCTCCCAACAGGCCGACTACGTGCGCCTCGATGCGCTCACGCCGGAACAGAAACAGGCCTGGCTCGACTCCCTGCGGCTCGAGCGCCCGGGCGAGGGTCGGAAGGAATTCTTCAACTGGATCTGGCCGCGCATGGACGTGCTGGGCGAAAACCTTGCCGTGGTCGGCGAGGCGCTCGTCGAGACGATGAAGGCCTACGGCGCCGAGGGCATGCGCTACCTGGAGACCCAGCAGGGCGCGATGGGCTTCAAGGACAATGCCGGCCAGCCCATCCCCACCGCGGTGGCGGCCGACTACTTCCGCGCCCGGCTGGCCAAACCCGATGCCCTCGCCACCGGCGTGACCGTGCGCCTGCAGGCGACCGTGCTGCGCTTCGCCGACAACGCCGAGGACCGCCTCGAACGCCTCTACCAATTCGTCGACGGCAACCGCGACCTCTGGGTCGGCGTGAACATGGCCGGCATCGAGGAAAACGACAAAGGCAACCCCTCCCGCTTCCTCGCCAAGTACCGCGAACTGCGCCGCACCTTTCCCACGCTCGACCTTTCCATCCACGCCGGCGAGATGGACGGACCCGACACGCACATCCGCGACACGGTGCTGCTCGGCGCCTCCCGCATCGGCCATGGCCTCAACCTCATCCAGGATCCGGCCACGCTGCTCCTGTTGCAGCAGACCCGCCGCGTGCTCGTCGAGATCAACCTGATCTCAAACCGCCTGCTCGAATACACGCCCGACCTCGCGAAGCATCCCTTCCCCGAATACCTGCGCACCGGTATTCCCGTCTGCCTCAACACCGACGACCGCGGCATGTGGGACTCCAACCTGACCGACGAGTACTACACCGCCGTCACGCAGTACAACCTCTCCTGGGCCGAGCTCGTGCAACTGGGCCGCAACTCGCTCACCTACTCCTTCGCGCAGCCCGAAGTGAAAGCGCACCTGCTCGCGGACTACGAACAGGCCGTCACCGCCTTCGAGACAAAGTTCGCCGCCAAGGATTCCCTTGCACAACTGGCCACCGTCAAACCGGTGACCTACGGCTACGCGCAGCGCACCTGGGGCCTTAAATTCCAGTAGGGCCGGTCTCTGACTGGCCTATGCCCGTTGGCCAGTCACAGACTGGCCCCACCTCCCCCTCACGGCTTCAACCGCACCCGGTACACGAAGCTCCAGTCGATGGTCGCGTTCTGGATCTTGATCAGCATCCGGTTCTTTCCCTTCTTCAGATGCATGGGGACCACGTCCTCATCCACCCGGCTGGGGCGACGAATCCACTTGTCGTGGATGAGCTCGCCGTTGAGCCAAATCTTGACGCCGTCATCGCTGCCCAGACCCATCCACGCCTCGGTGTCACGCGGTGAGTCAAACTCCGTCCACGCGTAGCCGACCGTGTAGTCCTTCGGGACGCCGCTCTGCATGTCGACAAAGCCGTCCTTGCTCTGGATCTTCTCCCAGGTCAGCTCGGTGTTTTCGTCGATCCGTTGGCGATCGCCCGGTTTCGGCCGCACGCTGTCCGCGCCGGTGGCGGCAAAGAAGTCGGTGTTGAAGGCGCTCATCTGCGCCAGGCGGGAGATCTTGCCGGTGTTGACCTCGATTGCGTTGAGCATGATCGCGCCGCTGGCGGTTTCCCCCACGATCGAGGACTCGAAGTCCTTTTCCGAAACTTTGATGGGACGGAGCACCAGCCAGTCCTCGATCGGCAGCATCGCATAGGTGGCGCTGCGAAGCCAGGTCCGGTCAGCGTCGCGTTCCACATCCGGTGCCGGCACCTCGAGATGGTAATCCAACGAGCCGGCGACGGCCCGGCCCTGGTCAATGGCCGGGGCGACGAGCGCCTGCGACAACGCGGTCGTCAGCGGTGCCACGAGATCGGCGGGCACATCGCCCGGCCCTGACGACACCGTGGCGGTGACCTTGCCGTCCGGGGCGACCGCCAGCCGCGCCGTCACCCGCTTGACGCCGTACTTGCCCAGGATTTCCGGACGCAACGGATCACCCACCAGCACGGGATCGGCGTGGGATGCGGCAAACGCGACCGGCCGGGTGGCCTTGAGATAGTGGAGCCGGTCGGGCCAGCCCAACGGGTCGGCGGGATCGATCTGCCAGAGCAGCGCCGTGACCTGGTCGAAGAACCCGCGAATCGACTCCGTATCGCCCGCCTTGGCCGCGACGAGCGGCACCCCCTGCCGTGTGAGGAGCACCACGGTGGAACCCTCCTTCGGCAGGTAGGGCGTGAGGACCGGCATCAGCTTCTGCCTGTTGAAATCGGCCACCAGCCAGGGCATGCCCGCGGTCACCGCGATGTTCCGGTGCTGGCCGGCGTCATGACGGGTGCCCAAAAAGACCGCTTCAAGCAGGTTCGGATAAATGCGCTGCACGCGCCGGTAGAAGGCATGCATGTTGGAGACCATGAACCAGCCTTCGCCGGTGTTGTGCGAACCACACAGGGCGAGCAGGAGTTCCGGTTCCGGCTGTCGGGTCAGGTCGGCGGGTTCCAGTTCCTTCTGCCGCACCTGCTGCACGTTCCCGACCAGCGAGCCGGTCGCGTTGCCTTTGGCCTGGGCAAAACTGTCTGCCCGCGCGGGCAAGGCCGCGATCTCCGTGTGAATCCGCACGCAATCCTCCGCGGAAAAACCCCGCAGCAGAAAACGCCGTCCGTTCTCGCCGGGGGTGCGGAAAACCACATAGGGACCGAGGATGTCGGTCGGCTCGCCCTTGAAGGAAGTGCCCTGCAGGTCCTTCCATTGCGACATCTTGGCCTGCGCGGGATCCGGCATCGCCAACAGGGAAACAAGGACCAACGCAGCGCTCACAAACCGACGGGCGGGGTAATTCATCTTGGGGTGCCCCACTCCATTAGGCTGCCCCCTCCCGCGAAACAAGTCCGGAGCCACCCCGTGACGCATTTTGCCGCCGGTGGATCGCGGAAGGGTGACGGCACGCTATTCCATCTTCGCCCCGGCCTTGACCCAGGCGGCGAGGACCGCGCGTTCCTGGTCGGTCATGTTCGTCGTGTTGCCGAGCGGCATGATCCGTGAGACCACGACCTGCTGGTAAAGGCGGGACGCATTCTGCGCGAGGTCGGCGGGCGTGTGGAGGAGCACGCCGGCCGGCGGTGCGGTGATGCCCGGGAACGTGGGCACCGGGGAATGACACGCCACGCAATGCTGGCCGACGATGGCGCGCACGCGGTTGAAGGTCACCTCTCCCTCGACCGGCGGCAATGTCACCACCCGCGGGGCCGTCCACACCGCGACCACGGCCAGCAGCCCGGCGCCGAGCAGCGGATACTGCCAGGCATAGACGCCCTTGTGCTTGCGGTTGAAGAAATGCCGGATGCTGACCCCCGCCGCCATGATGAGCGTGAGCACCGCCCAGTTGTACGGATGCGCGTAGGTCGACGCGTAATGGTTGCTGACCATGATGAAGATCACGGGCAGCGTGAAATAGTTGTTGTGCACGCTCCGCTGCTTGGCGCGGATGCCGTCGCGCGGGTCCGGGGTCTGGCCCGCCTTCATCGCGGCCACCATGCGCTTCTGCCCGGGGATGATGACGAAAAAGACATTGGCCGCCATGATCGTCCCGATGGCCGTGCCGACATGGATGAAGGCCGCCCGCCCGCCAAACGTCCGGGCGAGGCCCCAGGCGAGCAGCGTCATGAGTCCGAACACCACCAACCCGAGCAGGCCGTCGCGTTTGCCCAGCGGTGATTTGCAGAGCAGGTCGTAGACGATCCAGGACCCGACCATGCTGCCGGCGGCGAGCCCGACGGCGGCCAGCGGCGTGAGCACACGGACATTGCCGTCCACCATCATCGTCCCGGCCTTCAACCAGTAGACCAGCACGAGCAGCGCCGTGCCCGAAAGCCAGGTCGTGTACGCCTCCCATTTGAACCAGTGCAGCTTCTCCGGCAACGCGGCCGGCGCCACGAGGTATTTCTGCGGGTTGTAGAACCCGCCGCCATGCACCGCCCAGAGTTCGCCGCCCACGCCCTTCTTCGCCGTGTCGGAGCCCGGCACCGGCGGGTCGAGGCTGTTGTCGAGCCAGATAAAATAGAACGACGATCCGATCCACGCGATGCCGGCGATGACGTGCAGCCAGCGCACGAGCAGGCCGAGGAATTCCAGAAGATAGGCGGTGTCCATGGTAGTACCGATAGTTCAGTCCGGTGGCGTCACGCCGTGGTCAAACCAACACACCCCGCCCGGTTGGGCACCCCTCTTGATCGAGGGGACTTCGGCTGCGTGAATCTCGATTCCCCTCTATGAAGCCGGAACAATGCAGATGGCAAAGTGCCACCGTTGGGGAAGTGATTGTGGTTGATATGAAAAAGACCCAATCGCAGGACGTCGGTCCGCTTCACCAAACGGTGGCGCGGAGATATGAGTTTAAAAACGGGCGCAAGGCAATCGCGGTCGGGTTCAC
>JBDKHE010000282.1:0-4561 GCA_039797805.1 Verrucomicrobiota bacterium | reverse complement strand
AAGCTCGGCGGTGTTCGTGCGGACAATGGAAGGAAGCGTCATGTAAAAAGAAAAATTCTATCCTGCAAACTGCCCGATAAATTGCACGCCTGCAATGCGTCTGCCGGCCGGTTCAGCCGTGCACAATTTCAGTCCCCACACCTTTGTCCGTAAAAATCTCCAAGAGCAGGCTGTGCGGCATCCGACCATCGATAAAGTGGACCCGCTGCACCCCTTCCTCGAGGGCACGGACGGCGCTTTGCACCTTGGGGCGCATGCCCTTGTCGATGACCCCTCGCTTCTTAAGTCCCTCGACGTCCCCCACCTTCACCGAAGAAATAAGCGAGTTGGGGTTCTTGAAATCCTCCAGCAGCCCGGGCACATCGCTCATGTAAACCAGACGGCGGGCCCGCAGGGCGCTGGCCACGCGGCCGGCGGCGAGATCGGCGTTCACGTTGTACGGCTTGCCATCGAGTCCTTCGGCCACGGGCGAGATCACGGGCATGAAGCCGTCGGCGATCTCCTTTTTGATCATCTTGACCTTCACCTCGGTCACATCACCGACGTAGCCGAGGTCGATCGGCTTGCCATCGTCGTCCACGGTCAGTTTCTCGCAAACAATCACGGTGTCCCCGGGCATGCCCTTCGGATTGGCCCGGACGGCGCGGAGCGTTTCGCAAACCTCCTTGTTGACGATTTCATCGAGGGTCTTCTTCACGATGGCGATGGTCGCCTCGTCCGTGACCCGCAGACCGTTGATGAAGTTGGCCTTGAGGCCGGCGCCGTCCATCGCGCGATTGATGGCCTTGCCGCCACCGTGCACGACGACGACGTTGATGCCGACCGCTGAGAGAAAGGCGATGTCCGTGGCCACCCGATCACGCATGGTCGGGTCCGGGTCATCCATGAAGCTGCCGCCGTATTTGACGACAAACGTCGAGCCTTTGAACTTCTGGATGTACGGAAGCGCCTCGAGCAGCACGCGGGCCTTGGTGATGATCTCGGTGATCTCCATGTGCAAAGGTCCGGCTATTTGTTTTCGTGCACGACCTTCGCCGGCGGGAAACCGTTGAAATAGGTGGCCGAGGCGTGGCTGTAGGCGCCGATGTTCACGCTGTACACGAGATCGCCGCGTTTGAGATCAGGCAGATTCTCCGCCATGGAGACGACATCCAGCGCATCGCAGGTCGGGCCGAACACGGAGCAAATGCTGGTCGGACCCTTCTTGAAGGAATGCACCGGGTATTTGCAGTGATCGAAAATGACGCCGGAATAGGTGTGGTAGACACCGTCGTTGATGTAGTAGCTGGTCTTGCCTTCGCGCACGACCTTGCCGATGACGGACGAGACACTGGTGCCGGTGACGGCAGCGAGGAAACGGCCGGGTTCGGCCAGGACCTGGATCTCCTTCGGGAAAAGACGGTCGAGCTCGGTGTTGATGACCTTGGCCAGCTCGGGAAACGGGCGGACCGAGGCGTCATACGGGGCCGGGAAGCCGCCGCCGATGTCGAGCAGGTTCATCTTCGTATAGCCGCGGTCACGGGCTTCCTGGAAGACGTTGGCCGTGAGGCTGAGTGCCTGAACGTAGTTTTCGAAGTTGGTCGTCTGGCTGCCAACGTGGAAACTGATGCCCTCGACCGTCAGTCCGGCTCGGTCGGCCTCGAGAATGAGATCCACCGCCTCGCCCGGCAGCGCGCCGAACTTGGACGAAAGCTCCACCATCGCGCCCGTGTTGGGCACCTTGAGGCGGAGGCACAGGCCGGCGTTCGGCGCATGCCGCTTGATCTTGTGGATCTCCTCGAGGTTGTCGAAGGTGACGAGCGGCTTGTATTTGTTCAGCTGCTCGAGGGTGTCGGTCGGCTTCGTGGGATTGGCGTAGATGATCTTGTCCCAGATCCACTGCTGGCGCTCCTTGGCCGGCAGCTTCTTGATGTTGTCGTAGACGATCTTGAACTCCGGCATCGAGGCGACGTCGAAGCTGGCCCCCTCTTCAAAGAGGGTGCGTACGATCTGCGGATCAGGGTTGGCCTTGACCGCATAATAGACCTGGATGCGCGGCAGGTGCCGGCGGAACTCCCGGTAGGCCTTCCGCAGAGCGTCATGATCGATGACGAACAGCGGGGTGCCGTGTTTCTTTGCGAGTTGCTGGAGCCGGGATTTCGAGATCATTTCGAGCCGTTATCCCGCGTCCGTGACCAGGAAGTTCTTGAAC
This sequence comes from Verrucomicrobiota bacterium, assembly GCA_039797805.1. Taxonomy (GTDB): domain Bacteria; phylum Verrucomicrobiota; class Verrucomicrobiia; order Opitutales; family Opitutaceae; genus Lacunisphaera. The sequence continues at coordinate 2,370 of JBDKHE010000282.1, read as the reverse complement.
TGCCAAGGATCCTTCTTGTCGAGATCGGGCTTGTTGAACTTGTCGAAGGTCGTGTCGCGGTTCTTCAGCGGCGTCCAGTCGTAGGGTTTCGAGATCCACTTGCCCAGGTAGGGCTTCGAGATCTTGAGGACGTAGTCATGCGGCATGTCGTCTGGGATGGTGACGCCTTCCTCGGGATTCTCGATCATCCACATGGTGGCGGCGACCACGGAGATGGCGACCTGCATGGTGGTGGCGTTCTGGTGCGGGACCAGCCGGCGGGACTCCTCGATGCTGAGGTCGGAGCCGACCCACCAGGAGTTGTAATCATGGCCCATGATGAGCGCACCGAGCACATCGGAACCGGCGGTGATCTCATCGTTCATGATGCGCTGGTTTTCGTTCAGCTTGTAGTTGTAGCCGCGCATCTCGTTGAGCGAGGAAATGGCCTCGTCGCACGGGCAATAGGCGTAGTGCATCGTCGGGCGGTAGACGGCCTTGCCGTTCTTCCAGACCGTGAGCCGGTCCGAGATGGTGAAGGCTTCGCCGTGACGGACAACCATGCCGAGGATATTCCAATTCGGCACGAAGGAGCGGACCCAGACATTGATGCCCATCTGCGCGAGACAGATTTGGTTCTTCGGGCCCTGCTTGTGCTGGAAGGCGTGCTTGGGCAGCGTTTTCTCGTGCGTACCCCAGCCCATTTCCGCGGTGGTGGTGCCTTCCTCGCGAAAGCCCTCGATGGACCAGGTGTTGACGAACTCGTCGACCTGTTTGGGCTTGTTGGTGATCTGCGTGTCACGCTCGGAGCAGTGGATGACCTTCACCCCCAGGGTCTGCGCAAGAACATTGAACTGACGGGTGGCGATGAGCTCGGCGATCGTCTCGGCCTTCTTGCCGGTGGCTTTGCCGTCCTTGATGAGCTTGTTGCCGATGTCGGTGAGGCCCTGCTTGACGAAGTGGGAGATGAGCCCGGGGTTGGCACCGTGCTCGATGACGGCGGTCGGGCCCTTCGTCTTCCACTTGGCCAGCATGCGGCGCAGGTTCATGTGGCGCCAGTAAAGGGTCTTTTCGGTCGGGTGCTGGTTCGGGCCGGAGGCGTAGGGATCCCACAGCTCGGTCGAGGTGTTGATGTAGCGCACGCCGTTGTCATGGCACCACTGGAGGATCTCGCAGGCGTCGATGTTCCAGGCGAGATCAATGAGGATGTCACCGGGGCCGACGTGCTTCGCAAGCAGCGTCGTCATGTTGGTCTCGGTCACGCGATCGCGCACGAAACGCACACCTTTCTTGATCCAGGGAGCGAGCTTGGCCTTGCGGTCGGCAAAATCCATGACGGTGACGTTCTTCGCCGGCACCTTGAGGTGCTTGAAGAGGATGGGCAGCGTGCACTCGGCAACGGCGCCGTAACCGACGAACAGGATCTTGTTTTGGAAGGGTAGCATGATACGTAACGATGGTTTCAGTGAGATTAACGCGGACCGTGCGGGATGTCCTCAGCGGAGCGTCAAAAAATGGACGTGATATGTGGGGGCCAAGCGCCCGTGACTGCAAGCGATTATTGAGTGACGAACGGGCAACGGCGACCCGGTGGTGCTACTCGCTCTTGTTGTAGTTCACGTAACCCTCGGTGAGATCGCTCGCCAGAAGCCGGAACGACGCCTTCCCAAGGTGAAGGTTGAGGGTGATGGTGAAGCGCCGCGCCTTCACGATCTCCTTCCACTTCGGCTTCAGCTCGGGGTGCGGTTTGCCCGCGGTCATCGCCGGCGTGTCGTTGTAGAGAATATCCAGCTTGGCCTCGACCAGCTTGGCTTTGGCGTAACCCGCGGCATCGGCCAGGCGGCCCCAGTTGGGGTCTTCGCCATACCAGGACGATTTCACGAGCAACGAGTTGCCGATGGCGCGGGCCACCTTCTCGGCATCCTCGCTGGATGCGGCGCCTTGCACCTTGATCTCGACGACCTTGGTGATCTTTTCGCCGTCGGAGACGATCTTTTCCGCGAGCGCTTCGCAGGCTTTCCAGACCGCCTCGGCAAAAAGCACGCGAAGCTCACGCGGGCTCTTGTCACCGACGCTGACCCCGGAGTGGCCGTTGGCCAGCATCAGGACGGTGTCGTTCGTGCTCATGTCGCCGTCGACGGTGATGCAATTGAAGGTACCGGCCACCGCCTCGGACAGTGTCTTCTGGAGAAAACTGCGTGGCACCGAGAAATCCGTGGCAAGAAAAGCCAGCATGGTGGCCATGTTGGGCTGGATCATGCCCGCGCCCTTGGCGATGCCGGAGACGAAGTGCTTCTTCCCGTCGTAGGTGAAGCTGACGGTGACAGTCTTTGGTTTCGTGTCGGAGGTCAGGATAGCGCTGGCGGCCTTGTGGCCATGGTCAGCGGTCCG
>JBDKHE010000281.1:0-21173 GCA_039797805.1 Verrucomicrobiota bacterium | reverse complement strand
CAGATCGCCCGCCTGGCCGCCGAGCGTATGAACCGGGCCGGCACGGGCCTCGCGCAGGGGATCGACCGTTTTGTCGCGCTCACGCACTCCGAGGGCTGCGGCTTCGGTGGCGAAACCATGTACGCCACGCTGCACCGGACCTACCGCGGCTACGCGACCCACCCGAACGTGGCGGCGGCCCTCCTGCTGGAGCATGGCTGCGAAAAGATTCCCAACGATTCGATGCGCCGGGAATTCGAGCGCACGGGTCTGCCGCTGGACCGTTTCGGCTGGGCCAGCGTGCAGCTCGATGGCGGCATCGAGAAAGCGATCGCCAACATCCAGCAATGGTTCGGTGAGCGCCCGCCGGTGGCACCGGTCGGGCGCGCGGCGGAGCGGCGCCTGGGCTCGCTCGCCGTCGGCCTGTTGAGCGCGCCACCTCTGGATCCGGTGGTGGGGGCGGCTCTGGCGGGACTGGCGGCCGCCGTTCTCGCGGAAGGCGGCACGGTGCTGCTGCCGGAAAGCGACGGCTTGCTCGCCCTGCCGGCCTTTCGCGAGGCCGTGCTCGCGGGCGTCACGCCGCGGGCGACCCTCGCCTATGGTCAGCCGTTCACCGCGCCCGGGCTGCACCTGGTGGCGACCGACAGCGACCACTGGGTCGAGAACGTGACCGGGATCGCGGCCTGCGGGGCCCACCTCATGGTCGGGGCCGTGGGCGACAGCCCGCAACAGGGACACCCGTTGATTCCGGTCCTGCAGATCGGGGGCCCGGCGTCCCGCGGACTGGTGGCGGCCGACGTGGATCTGATCATAGGCCACGAGCCCGCGGCCGGGCCGGACGGGCGCTTGGCCACGCTCGTGTTGGCCACGGCGCGGGGCGAGCATGTGCCGGCGGCGCAGGCCGGCGGATTCGTGGATTTCCAACTCTCCCGGGGCCTGCTCGGTGTGTCGACGTAGTCCGGATCCCGGCGCGCGGGAGCATTTGCATCAGACGGGAAAACGCCGTTGAAACACAGAGGTCACAGAGAACAGGGAGTGGCGATCGATCGTTGCTGGGCGGAAGCCGACCCACCTGCGAGCTGACTGAATGAGAGGAGATCGCTCGGCCTGAACTTTCTCTCTTTGGATTCCTGGGGCCATTTTGTGGCCATGCCTTGCGCGGCATTCGGAATCAGACGACTTCCCGGTAGACGTCCTTGTGCGGGCGGGGGATCACGGCGGCGTTCACGAGCATGCCGGCGTCGGCGATGATTTTGCGGCCGGCCTCCACCGCGGTCTGCACGGAGGAAACGTCGCCGACCAGGGTGACAAAGGCCTTGCCGCCGAGCGCCATGGCGACGCGCACCTCGAACAACTGCACCGCGGCGGCCTTGGCGCACGCGTCGGCGGCGCGGATGAGCGTGGCGACGTTGAAGGATTCCAAAATGCCGAGGGCTCCGTCCGGCGGTGCGACCGAGGTGCGGCCCATGGCGGTGATGACGTCGGGATGAATGTTGGTGATAACGAAGCTGTCGATCAGGCAGCCGTGGGCCGCCTCGCTGGCGGCGGCGATGGCGCTCTGCACCGCCGAGGGATCCCCGGCGACCAGCACCATGTATTTGCCGGAGCAGATGGAACGCGACAGCACCAGCCGCACGTTGCCCGCCTTCAGCGCGGCGTCGGCCACGAGAAATCCGGCCACCACGCTGGAGAGTTCGACCATGCCAATGGATTTTTCAGTCATGATGGTTCAGGTGCGTTGCAGGGTGAGATGCGTGGAGGTGACGAGGGCGACGGTGCCGGCAAACGGCGCATGGATCATGGCGCCCAGCGCCTGGTCGGGAATCGCGCCCACGGCCTGGCCAGCGGTGACGGTTTCGCCGGCGCGCACCAGCGGCGTGCACGCGGCCCCGGCGCCCTGCTTGAGCGGGAGCACCACCTCCCGCGGCGTCACGGTGGTTTCCTCCCAGTGCGCCGGATGGTCGTACTGGGCGATGTTCAGCTTCTTCATCAGCGACTTGATCGGCAGGCGGCGGCCGTCGCGCATCGGGTGCACCTTCACGGTGGTCGGGCCCGACCATTTCACGTTGGCCTTCTTCATCTCCGCCTTGGACTGGTCGCAGGCCTCCTTGGGGAACAGCTCCTCGGGACAGGCGTACAGGGTGCAGAGGCCGCAGGCGCAGCACATGGCTGCCCACTCGTTGAAGTGGGCCGCGCCGGTCGCGGTGAACGCGAGGCTGCGCATCACCTGGTGCGGCTCGACGGCGTAGCCGAGGAGGTAGCGCGGACACAGCTCGGTGCAATAGCGGCACTGGTCGCAGGCGGACTTGCCAATGGCGTTCTGGATCTTGGCCGGCTTGAGCTTGCGCTCGATCACATGGTGGTCGCGGGCCAGCACGATGAAGCCGCCCGTGGTCTTGGTCACGGGTCGGCCGAAGTCGTCGGTCGTCTCGCCCATCATCATGCCGCCGATGGCCATGACCGGGTCGGCGACGGTCGCCCCGCCGGCGGCGGCGAGGCAGTCGCGCAACGTGGTGCCGAGCGGCACCGTGATGGTCTTGGGTTCGCGCACGGCGCCGGCGATCGTGAGGGTCTTGGTCGTGACGACGCGGCCCTCGGCGGCCGCGGCCACGTTGACGAAGGTCTCCACATTGCAGCACACGACACCCACGTTCAACGGGATCCCTCCCGGCGGGATCAGGCGGCCGGTGACCTCGTAGACGAGGTCGAATTCGTCCCCGGTCGGATAAAAATCGCCGAGCTGCTTCACCGTCACGGCGGTGCCCTGGCAGGCGGACTCGACCGCTTGCACGGCGTGCTTGTTCTTGGCCTTGATGCCCACGACACCTCGCTTGGCGCCGACGGCCTCCATCGCGAGTTGCATGCCCCTGATCAATTCCTGGGCCTGGCGCTCCATGACGGCGGCGTCCTTGTGCAGCAGCGGCTCGCACTCGGCGCCGTTGGCGATGACCGTGTCGGCCTTGCCGGCCAGCTTGACGTGGGTGGGGAAGCCCCCGCCTCCGGCGCCGACCACGCCCGCCTGTCTGACCTGTTCAACAAGCGTCATGAGACGAGCCTCGTGGTTTGGGCCGGCGCACCCGCGATGACGACCTCCAGTCCCCGGGCCCGCAGGCTCGCCACGAGGTCGGCCGGAGCGGCCGCGTCCGTGACGATCACGTCCACGTCGGAAAAGTCCGCGAGGAAGAAGGTCGAGCGTCGGCCAAACTTCGTGTGGTCGATGCAAAAGATCACCTTGGCCGCGCCGGCGATCATGGCGCGCTGGATGTCGACGATCAGCGCGTGCGAGTTGTAGATGCCGTCCTCCGCAATGCCGCTGGCGCTGAGGATCGCCACGTCCACGTGCATGCGGGAAAAGGTCTCCACCGCGTGCGGCCCGACGAGCACGCCGAGGCGCGGATAGATGACGCCGCCGGACAGATGCACCTCGTGCCGGTTGGAGGCGGAGAACAGGTTGGCGACGGGCAGCGAGTTGGTGATGATCTGCGCGACCTTGTCGCCGAGCTGCTTCGCCACGTGGAAACAGGTGGTGCCGCTGTCGATGATCACGTTTTGACCGGGCTCGATGAGCGCCGCGCAGGCTTCGCCGATCAGGTCCTTCTCGCCGATCTGGTGGGTGTCGCGCACATTGAACACGAACTCATCGGACTTGGGCTGCTGCAGGGTGCGGGCGCCGCCGTGCGTGCGGCGGACGGGACTGCGGGTTTCCAAGGCCGCCAAATCGCGCCGGACCGTGGAAACCGACACGCCCACATGCTGGGAAAGCTCCTCAAGTGATGCGAATTCAGCCTTTTGCAGGTAGGCTTCGATCTTTGATTGGCGTTCTTCAGCTTGCATGAACCGGAGTAGGATGGAAGATTTTGGAAGATATTGCAATCTTTCCGTTGACTAATTGGTAGATAATTGGCGTAAGTTGCCTGATTCGTCGTCCTACCCCCTCATGTCCTTACCTCCGCCATCCCCCCACCGCGTCGAGATTGAGCACCTTGTGCGGCGGTCGATTTATCAGCGGTTGGGGAAAACCCCGCCCCGCACGGCCCTCGCGCCGAATCCTCTTTTGGTGAACATCAGTGCGCGGCACTGCCACCTCACGCCGGAGGCCGTCGAGGCCCTCTTCGGCAAGGGAGCCAAGCTCACGCCGATGAAGTGGCTGTATCAGAAGGACCAGTTTGCCGCCAAGGAAACGGTCACGCTGGTCGGGCCGCGCAGCCGCGTCATTTCCAATCTCCGCATCCTCGGTCCGTGCCGCTCGCTCAACCAGGTCGAGCTCGCGCTGACCGACTCGATCGCGCTGGGCTTCGAGGCGCCGATCCGCTTTTCCGGCACCATCGCCGGCACGCCCGGTTGCATGCTGATGGGTCCGAAGGGCTTTTTTGAAATGAAGGAGGGCGTCATCCGCGCCGCTCCGCACGTGCACATGCACCCCGACGACGCGGCGTTCTACGGCGTGAAGGCCGGCGAATTCATGCGCCTGCGCGTGGGCGGTCCCTGCGCCACCACCTTCGACCGCCTGCTCGTGCGCGTCGACCCCGAGTTCAAGCTCGAGGTGCACATCGACACCGACGAGGGCAACGCCTGCGCCCTCCAGCCCGGCACCCCGGTCGAGCTGCTCAAATAATTTATTCCCGTCCCTCCCCCTCAACCCAACAACATTATGAGTGATTCCATCGGCATGGTAGAAACCAAGGGCTATGTAGGCAGCGTCGAAGCCAGCGACGCCATGGTCAAAGCAGCGAACGTCACCCTCGTTCGCCAGGTCCAGATCGGCGGCGGTCTTGTCACCGTCGTCTGCAAGGGCGACGTCGGCAGCGTCAAAGCCGCCGTCGAGGCCGGCTCCGAGGCCGCGAAACGCGTCGGCGAGCTCGTCTGCTCCCACGTCATCGCCCGCCCCCACAACGAACTCGTCCGCGCAGTCGGACTCTAACCCACCTCAACCCCCTTCTTTATGGCTATCCAAGAAGCAGTCGGAATGATCGAAACCAAAGGTTTCTGCGCGCTTCTCGAAGCGGCGGACGCGGCTCTCAAGGCCGCCAGTGTCACCATGACGGGCTATGAAGCCGTCGGCAGCGGATACGTGTGCGCTTTTTTCCGGGGCGATGTCGCCGCGATCAAGGCCGCCGTCGATGCCGGCGCTGAAGCCGCCTCCAAGGTCGGCGAAGTCGTCGCCGTCCAGGTGATCCCGCGCCCGCACGAGGAACTCGCCGGTCTCGGCAAGTGGCTCGTCCAACCCTCAGCCTAACGCTCCCGTTGTTCTGGGCCAGGCGAACCTTCCTTCGGGAATTCGCCTGGCGCGCGGCCTCCCTGATCCGTCCGGATCCCGCGTGGCCCGCAGAACGACCCCGCCCGTCGGCATGAACATCCTCGTCGCCAACCTCGGCTCCACCTCCTTCAAGTTCCGTCTGTTTCGCTTCGACGGGGCGGGGGAGGCGTCGTTGCTGGCCAAGGGCGGCTACGAACGCGTGACCGATTACGGCCGCGCGATCGATGACTGCCTCGCCGAGCTCAAGACCGCCGGCCACGTGCAGTCGGCCGCCGACCTCCACGGGGTCGGGTTCAAGACCGTCCTCGGCCGCGACCTCACCGGTTGCGTGCCCGCCGACGAACGGGCCATCGCCGCGCTCGAGGGCTTTCGCGAGATCGCCCCGGCGCACAACCCGCCCTACGCGACCGGCATCCGCCGCTTCCGGGAAAAACTCCCGGGCGTGCCGCTCTTCGCGCTCTTTGAAACGGCCTTCTATCAGTGGATGGCCGACGCCGCGACCCGTTACGCCGTGCCCGAGGCCTGGTACCAGGCCGGCGTGCGCCGCTACGGTTTTCATGGCGCGTCCCACAAGTTCGTCGCCGAGCGCTCTGCCGAGCTCCTCGGCCGCGACGACATCGCCGCGCGCGTGCGCGGTCTCTATTCGGCCGGTCCGGTCCCGGTCGCGCCCGGCGCGCGCCCGCTGCGGATCATTTCTTGCCATCTCGGCGGCAGCAGCTCCGTCACCGGCATCCGCGACGGTGTCGCCATCGGCACCAGCATGGGCCTCAGCCCGCAGTCCGGTCTGCCGCAGAACAACCGCGTCGGTGACCTCGATTCCGCCGCCGTGCCCTTTGTCATGAAGACGCTCAATCTGCCCCTCGCCGAGGTCGAGCGCCAGATGACCAAGGAAAGCGGCCTGCTCGGGCTCTCCGGCGTCAGCAATGACCTGCGCGACATCCTCGCGGCCGCCGCCGAGGGCAACGCCCGCGCCCGGCTCGCGCTCGACGTCCTTGTGGATTCGACGCGCCACTGGATCGGCGCCTTCTTCCTCGCGCTCAACGGGGCCGACGCCCTCGTCTTCACCGCCGGCATCGGCGAGAACAATCCCGGCCTCCGCGCCGCCCTCTGCGCCGATCTCGACCAGCTGGGCCTCGTGGTCGATCCCGCCAAGAACGCCGCCCTGCGCGGCGAGGGCGAGATCACCGCCGCCGGCTCCCGCGTCCGCATCTTCGTCATCCCGGCCAACGAGGAACTCGTCGTGGCCCGCGAGACGCACCGCCAGCTCACCGCGGCGGCCGCCCGCTGATTTTCCCTGACTCTTTTCAACCGCAACCCTCCCAACCCAATCCATCATGTCCTCCAAAGCCATCGGTCTCATTGAAACCCGGGGTCTCACGACTCTCGTCACCGCCGTCGACGCCATGCTCAAGTCCGCCAACGTCACGCTCGCCGGCCCCATGAAGCAGGTCGGCAACGCCCTCGTCACCGCCGTGGTGATCGGCGACGTCGCCGCCGTCAAGGCCGCCACCGACGCCGGTGCCCAGGCCGCCCGCGCCATCGGCGAGGTCGTCAGCGTGCAGGTCATCCCGCGCCCGCATGACGATGTCGCCCTCGTGCTCCCGAAGGCCCCCGTCGCCGCCAAGAAATAACCGTGCGGGGCGCCGCCCGCCGGCGCGCCGTTCCCCCAACCTCCACCCTTCCTCCCCATGTTTATCGCGCGCGTAATCGGCTCCGTCGTCTCCACCAAGAAGGACGAGGCGATGAAGGGCCGCAAACTCGTGGTGCTCCGCCCCCTCCTCGTGGACGAGGCCAAGCCCACGCAGTTCCGCCCCGGTGCCAACACCGTCGTCGCGATCGACACCCTCGGGGCCGGTCTCGATGAAGTGGTCCTCTTCTGCCAGGGCAGCTCCGCCCGCCAGGCCACCGGCATGAAGACGCTGCCCGTCGACGCCGTCGTCGTCGGCATCGTCGATACCGTCGAGGTCCTGAACAAGAAGATCTATCCCGAGCCGAAATAGGCCACCCCCTGAACCTCCATGAGCTCCCTGCAACTTGATGAACAAGCCATCCGCGCGGTGGTCGAGGACGTGATGCGGAACCTCGGCCGCTCGCCGGTCCTGTCACCCGCCCCGGCCCCGACCGCGCCCGCCGCGAAACCCGTCGCCGCCCCGTCCCGCGGGGGCCGCCGTTTCGGCGTGTTCGCCGACGTCAAGGACGCCTGCGCCGCGGCGCACGATGCGTTTGAGCAGCTCAAGGAAAAGGGCGTCGCCGGCCGCGCCAAGGTCATCGAGATCGTCAAGGAAATGGTCACCGCCAAGGCGGTCGAGTGGGGGAAGTTCGAGTTCGAGGAGACCAAGATCGGCCGCCTCGAACACAAGATCGAGAAGCTGCAGATCGTGAAGCTGGTCCCGGGCGTCGAGTGGATCAAACCCTACGGCCTCAGCGGCGATCACGGCATCACGATGGAAGAGCACACGCCCTTCGGCGTCGTCGGCGCCATTCTGCCCGTCACGCATTCCGTGCCCACTCTCAGCGGCAACATCATCAACATCGTCGCCGCCGGCAATGCCGTGGTCTTCAACCCGCATCCGGGTGGAGCGCGCTCCGCCGCCCTGGCCGTCCGGGCCTACAACGAGGCGATCTTCGCCGCGCTCGGCATCGAGAATCTCGTCTGCACCGTCGAGCAGCCGACCATCGAGTCCTTCAACGCGCTGACGCAGAATCCCTACATCAATCTCCTCTGCATCACGGGCGGCCCGGCCGTCGTGAATGCGGCCATGAAGTCCGGCAAGCGCGCCATCTGCGCCGGTCCGGGCAACCCGCCCGTCCTCGTCGACGGCACCGGCTGCCTCAAGAAGGCCGCGCGCGACGTCATCCAGGGCGGCGCGTACGACAACAATCTCCTCTGCATCGGCGAGAAACAGGTGTTCGTCCTCGAGCAGTTCGCCGGCAAGTTCATGGAAGGCCTCAAGGCCGGCGGCGCCGCGCAGCTCAACGCCGCGCAGCTCGCCAAGCTCACCGCCGCCGCCTTCACCACCTCCAAGGATGCGGGCGGCTGCTCGCACGCCGTCCTCAACCGCAAGCTCGTGGGCGTCGACGCCAGCGTGCTCGCCCAGCATGCCGGGGCCTCGGTCGCCGCCGACACGCCGCTGCTCTTCGCCGAGACCGATCTCGACCATCCCTTCGTGATGGAGGAGCAGATGATGCCCATGGTTCCCGTCGTCCGCGTGAAGGACATCGACCAGGCCATCGAGTACGCCCTCAAGTCCGAGCACGGCTACAAGCACTCCGCCATCATCCATTCGCTCAACGTCGACCACATGACGCAGATGGCCCGCGCCCTCGACACCACGCTCTTCGTCAAGAACGGCCCGTCCGTCGCCGGTCTCGGCCTCGGCGGCGAGGGCTACCTCAGCTACTCCATCGCCACCACCACCGGCGAGGGCATCACCAACCCGGCCACCTTCACCCGCACCCGCCGCTGCGTGATGGTCGACAACCTGCGGATCTACTGAGCTCCGCGCCCGCCGCCCCCTCTCTCCTCAACCCATGTTCATCGCGCGCATCGACGGAGTGATCGTCTCGACCATCTGCCATCCCAGCATGGCCGGCTGTCGCTCGGTCATCTGCCAGCCGCTCGACGAACAGGGTCGCCCCGAGGGTGCGCCCGTGCTGGCGCTCGATCCGCTCGGCGCCGGCCAGCACCAGCGCGTGCTGGTCTCCACCGACGGTTCGCACACGCGCAACCACGTGTCGGACCAGAAATCCCCGCTCCGCAACATCATCATGGGCATCGTCGACGAGCCCGTGCCGGCGACCGCCTGACCATGCGCCTCGGACACGTCATCGGCCGCCTCACGCTCTCCAAGCAGGACCCCGCCTACCACGGCGGCCGCTTCATGCTGGTGCAGCCGTTCGCCGCCGCGCAGTTCGCCGGTGCCCCCATGACGCCCCTCGCGGCCGGCAACACCGTGGTGGTGTACGACAACCTCGGCGCCGGTCCGGGCGACACCATCGGTTTCACCGAAGGCGCCGAAGCCTCCGCTCCTTTCGAACAACCCACCCCCGTCGATGCGTTCAACGCCGCCATCGTCGACACGATTTTCTACAACCCGCCCTCCGCCTAATCCCTTCCCAACATGTCCAACGTCATTACCGCCCGTGAAGCCGAGGAAATGCTCCGCAAAGGTGAAAAGCCGCCCGCCGGCGCCATCCTCACGCCCTCCGCCCGCGACGTGTTCAGCGGCCTGCTGAAACCCGCCTTCAGCGCCGCCAAAGCCGGCCCCGCCGCCGCGTCTGGCAAGGCGCACGCCGCCCCCAGCATCCCCGACTACGAGTTCAAGTGGACGCCGGGCAGCGATCCCAAGACGCCCGCCGAGATCGAGCGCTTCTTCAACTCGCCCGCCCTCCACGTCCTCAAGGAGCGCATCTGCGACATGGGTCGCCGGCTCTGGCAGCGCGACTACACCGACGGCAACGGCGGCAACATCACCATCCGCGTCGGCGACAACCTCGCCCTCTGCACGCCGACCCTCATCTGCAAGGGCTTCATGAAGCCCGAGGACATGTGCCTCGTGGACCTCGACGGCAACCAGCTCGCCGGCACCCGCGTGCGCACCAGCGAGGCCAAGACGCACTTCGGCATCATGAAGCGCCAGCCCAACGCCAAGTCCTGCGTGCACGCCCACCCGCCGCACGCGACCGCCTTCGCCATCGCCAACGTCGACATCCCGTCCTGCCTCATCCCCGAGGCCGAGGTGTTTCTCGGCAAGATCGGCGTCGCCAAGTACCAAACCCCCGGCACCCCGGCCAACGCCGACGAGGTCGGCGAGGTCGGCAAGACCCACCAGGCCGTGCTCATGCAGAACCACGGCGTCATCGTCTGGGGCAAGGACGTCGAGGATGCCTACTGGAAGATGGAGAACATCGACTCCTACTGCCGCACCGTCTGGATCGCGGCCGGTCTCGGCGGCGGTCTGCACCGCTTCACCGGCGGCCAGGCCAAGGAACTCATCGACCTGCGCCAGAAACTCGGCATGCCCGACCCGCGCGCCGGCCTCAAGGAATGCGAACTCTGCGACAGCGCCGATTTCCGTCCGGGCGCCTCCAACGCGGCCCCGTGCCGTCCCGCCGCCTCCGAAGCTGCCGACCCCGCCGTCGAGGCCGTCGTCCGGCAGATCACCGAGCAGATCATGAAACAGCTCTCCGCCGCGAAGTAACCCCGCCGGCCACCGCTCACCGCTCACTGCTCACTGCTCACTGCTCACCGCTTACCGCTTACTGCCTAAGCTCACTCTCATGAAAGTCTCCATCATCGGCGGCGGCGGCCGCGTCGGCTCCAACGCCGCCTTTGCCCTCCAGTGCGCGGGGCTGGTTTCCGAAATCCAGATCCTCGACGCCAACGCCGACATGGCCGAGGGCGAGGCCCTCGATCTCCTGCACGGCTCCGCCTCCATCGCCGACCAGCGCATCTACGCGGGCGACTACGCCCGCGCCAAGGACAGCGACATCTTCGTCATCACCGCCGGCCTGCGCCGCAAGCCTGATGAGTCCCGCCTCGACCTGATCAACCGCAACGTCGCGCTCTTCTCCGGCATCCTCGACAGCATCATCCAGGCGGGCTTCCGCAAGGACGCGCTCATCTTCGTCGTCTCCAACCCGGTCGACATCCTCACCCAGCTCGCCGCCACCAAGCTCGGCCTGCCGTGGTCGCAGGTGCTCGGTCTCGGCACGATGCTCGACACCGCCCGCTTCCGTTCGCTCATCGCGCAGGAACTCAGCCTCGCCGCAACGCAGGTGAAGGCCCTCATTCTCGGCGAGCACGGCGACTCCATGTTCCCCGTCTGGTCCTCGGCCACCTACGCCGGTCTGCCGCTCGTCAAGGTGCCCGGCTGCACGCCCACCTTCCAGACCCAGATCTTCGAACGCACCAAGGGCAGCGGCGCCGAGGTCATCCGCCGCAAGGGCGGTGCCGGCTGGGCCGTCGGTCTCACCATCGCCGAGGTCGTGCACTGCATCACCCTCGACCGCCGTCAGGTGCTGCCGGTCTCCACCGTCCAACAGGGCGCCTACGGCCTCAAGGGCGTGGCGATCAGCGTTCCCACCGTCGTCGGCCGCGCCGGCGCGCTCTCCCATGTGCAGGTTGAACTGTGGCCGAAGGAGCAGCAGGCGCTCCAGGCCTCCGCCCGGGCGTTGCAGGCAACGTTCGCCAAGGTGAAAGGCGCCTGAAGAATGCCCTGGTCTGTCCCGCCGACCGCCCGACCCTTGTCCGCACTACGCGCGCGGTCGGGCCTCGGTTGCCGGACGGATGCGGTTCTTGCTTCCGTCGGGGCCGGATCTGACGGCGCTCATTTGGGCCCGCGGGCCTGGTGCGCCGGCCGGCCTGGATTTGCCTCCGCGGTATCCTTGGTGATGGTGAAGACCGTTCTTCTTTCCGTGTATTCGGTGTATGCTGTGGTTACTCCATGAAAAAGCCCTCTGCAAAACCCACCTATTGCGCCGCCGTTGATCTCGGCGCCACCAGCGGCCGGGTCATCCTCGGCACCTGGGCGAAGGACCGCCTGCAACTGCAGGAGGTTCACCGCTTCCCCAACGCGTTCCGCTCCGTCAGCGGCCATGATTACTGGGACCTCCCCGGTCTGTGGCAGGAAGTGCAGACCGGCCTGCGCGCCGCCGTCGCCGCGCTCCCGCGCGGAGCCACACTGGCCTCGGTCGGTGTCGATACGTGGGGTGTCGACCACGTGCTGGTCAACGATGCCGGCCGCATCGTCTTCCCCACGCACGCCTATCGCGACAACCGCACGCAGGCGGGGCTCAACCACCTCACCAACACCCGCGCCGCCCTCGAGCGCATCTACGCGGCCACCGGCATCCCGGCCGTCTTCTTCAACAGCTCGTTCCAGCTCGCCGAGACCCTCACGTCCTGCCCGGCGGTGGCCGACCTCGCGACGCGCTGCCTCTTCCTGCCCGACTATTTCAATTTCCTCCTCTCGGGCCAGATGGCCAACGGTCTCGCCATCGCCGGCACCTCCCAGCTCCTCGATGTGCACGGCACCGACTGGTCCCGCGTGGCGCTCGACTACTTCCGCGTGCCGCCGACCTGGCTCACGCCCCCGATCGCCTCGGGCACGAAACTGGGCCGGGTTCAGTCCGAGGTGGTGCGGACCGTCCCGGTACGCAAGGGATCGAAATCCCCCCTGGCCAAGACCCAGGTCATCGCCGTCCCCGGCCATGACACCACCTGCGCCTACGACGCCATGCCGGCGGCGGCGGACGGGGCCGACATTTTCCTGAGCTCCGGCACCTGGTCGCTGGTCGGTTTCGAGAGTGACACCCCGCTGCTCGGACCCGCAGCGCTGGCCGCCCGCATCGCCAACGATCGCACGGGCAGGGGAGGCTACCGCCCGCTCGTCAACGTCATCGGCCTCTGGATGCTCGAGCAGACCCTCAAGGATTTTGCGAGCCGTCCCAAGAACGACGCCGAGTGGCAGCAACTGATCGACACGGCGCACCGCCTACCGCCGACGGCTCACTGCCTCGATATGGTCTTCGCCGAGTTCGGCAACCCGCCCTCGATGAAGGCGGCCATCGACGCCCAGCTCAAGCGGCGCAAACTGCCCGTCCCCAAGAATCTCGCCGGCTACGTGCGCCTCATCTGCAGCTCGCTCGGCGAGGGTCACGCGATGGCCATCCGCGATTTCGAGAAACTCTCCGGCCGCACGTTCAAGCGCATCCTCATGGTCGGCGGCGGCTCCAAGAACCGTCTCCTCTGCCAGGCCACCGCCGACGCCACCGGCCTGCCCGTGCACTCCTTCGCGCTGGAAGGCTCCGTTGTCGGCAACCTCGCCAACCAGCTCATCGCCCTCCGGACCGTGAAAAACCTCGCCACCTTCCGCGCCACCCTCGCGCGCGACCTCCAACAGACGATCTACCAACCGAAAAAATAGCCGGTTTCTCCGGTCGTTTTCCCAGACCCAAGATCCCAGACCCTAGAGCCCACCCCCTGGCTCCTCGCTCTCCGCTCCCTGCTCCCCGCTCACCCGCTCACACCTTCCTCCTCCCATGACCTGGCTCCACCCTCGCGACGAACTCGTCGCCACCATGCAGCGGATCTACCGCTACAAGATGACGACCACTTCGGGCGGCAACCTCTCGATCCTCGATCCGTCGGGTGACATCTGGATCACGCCATCGCGGGTGGACAAGGGCAGCTTGCAGCCATCGGACATCGTGCAGGTGCACGCCGACGGTTCCCGCAGCGGTCTGCATCCGCCGTCCTCCGAGTTTCCTTTCCACCGTGAGATCTACCGCCGCCGGCCCGACATCAAGGCCATCGTGCATGCCCATCCGGGTGCGCTCGTGGCCTTCTCCATCTGCCGGTTGCTACCCGATACGCGCGTGCAGTCCCACGCCCACAGTGTCTGCGGCAAGATTGCCCTCGCGCCCTATGCCTGCCCCGGCACGGCCGAACTGGGTGCAAAGATCGCCGAGACCTTCGCCGCCGGCGCCGACTGCGTGCTCCTCGAAAACCATGGCGTGGTGATCGGCGGACGCGATCTGCATGAGGCCTTCCAGCGCTTCGAGACTTTTGAGTTTGTCGCCCAGACAATCATCAAGGCCCGCCAGCTCGGCGAGCTGCAGGTGCTCGCGCCCGAACACCTCGGCGTGCAGACCATGCCGGCCTACGAGGAACTCCCCGCCGCCGATGTCTCCAACCGCGAGAAGGAATTGCGCGGCGACCTCTGCCGCTTTCTCCACCGCGCCTACCAGCAGCGGCTGCTCATCAGCACCGCCGGGGCGTTCTCCGCGCGCCTCGATGCCGACCAGTTTCTGATCACCCCGCGCCGTCGCGACCGGCTCTCCGTCGAGGCGCCGGGCATCGTGCGCGCCACCCGCACCGCCTGCGAGCGCGGCAAGTGCCCGAGCCGGGCCGCCCTCCTGCACGCCCTCATCTACGAGCGCCATCCCGAGGTCGGCGCGATCATCAACGCCCAGCCGGCCCACGCTTCGGCGTTCTGCATGACCGATGCCGTGCTGAGCACGCACACCATTCCCGAGAGCTACGTCGTCCTCAACAACGTCGAGCGCCTGCCTTTCGCGCGCATCGTCGAGGACGCCGAGCGCATCGCCGCCGCGGTCTCCGTCGACCGCCGCCCCGTGATTCTCATCCAAAACGAGGGCGCCATCGTCCTCGGCCGCACCATCCTCGAGGCCTTCGACCGTCTCGAGGTCCTGGAAGCCACCACCGAGGCCCTCCTCCTCAGCCGCCCGCTCGGCCCCGTCGTCCCCATGCCCGAAGCCGCCATCGCCGAACTCAAAAAAGCCTTCAACGTCCCGTAACCTGTCCTTCGGCTTGAAACGACGCATCCATCAACACCCGCGCATCCCGCTGGATCCTGCGCCGCTCTCCCCTCCGCTCACCGCTCACTGCTCACCGCTCACTCCCCTCCCATGACCTCCAAACAAATCTCCGCCGCCTACAAGCTCGCCCGCCAGCGCTACGCCGATCTCGGCGTGGACACCGAGGCGGCCATCCGCAACGCGCTCCGCGTGCCCGTCTCGCTCCATTGCTGGCAGGCCGACGATGTGCGCGGTCTCGAGACGCCCAAGGACGGTCTCACCGGCGGCGGCATCATGTCGACCGGCGGTTATCCGGGCCGCGCTCGCAATGGTGACGAGATGCGCGCCGACCTCGACCAGGTGCTGAAACTCCTCCCGGGCAAGCAGCGCCTCAACCTCCACGCCTTCTACGCCGAGACTGGCGACCAGCACGTGGATCGCGACGAGCTCGAGCCGCAGCACTTTGCCCGCTGGCTTGGCTGGGCCAAATCGCGCCGTGTCGGCCTCGACTTCAACCCGACCTACTTCGCGCACGAGATGGCCAACTCCGGCTACACGCTCTCCAGCGCCGACCCGGCCGTCCGCAAATTCTGGATCCGCCACGGCCGCGCCTGCCGGCACATCGCCGAGAGCTTCGGCAAGACCCTCGGCTCGCCCGCCGTGCATAACCATTGGGTGCCGGACGGCGCCAAGGATGCCCCGGCCGACCGCTTCGCCCCGCGCGCGCGCCTCGCTGATTCCTACGATGCCATCTTCTCCGACCGGTCCGTGAACCGGAAGCTCTGCGTCGACGCCGTTGAGGGGAAGCTCTTCGGCCTCGGCTCCGAGGAATACGTCGTCGGCTCCCAGGAGTTCTACTCCAACTACGCGCTCAGCCGCGACCTCGTGCTCTGTCTCGACCTTGGTCACTATCACCCGACGGAGTCTGTCGCCGACAAGGTTTCCGCCCACCTCCAGTTCCACGAGCGCCTGCTGCTGCACACCAGCCGCCCGATCCGCTGGGACTCCGACCACGTCGTCATCCTCGACGACGCCGTGCGCAACCTCTTCCTCGAGATCGCCCGCGGCGACGCGTGGGATCGCGTGTTTGTCGCCCTCGACTTCTTCGACGCCTCGATCAACCGCATCGCGGCCTACGTCGTCGGCACGCGCGCCACGCGCCAGGCCATCCTCGCGGGCCTGCTCGATCCGTCCGCCACGCTGCAGGCCGCCGAGGCCTCCGGCCGCGGCCACGAACGCCTCGCCCTCATGGAACTCACCCGCGCGCTCCCCTGGGGCGCGGTCTGGGACGAGCTCTGCTCGCGCGAAGACGTCCCCGCCGGCGCCGACTGGCTCCAGGACGTCGCCCGTTACGAAAAGACCGTCACCTCGAAACGCGGCTGATATCCCGGCCGGAACACCCATCGTGAAAACTGAACATCAGGCATCTGCAATCGTTGAACGCGACGATTCCGTCGAAGCCTCTTTTCAAGATTAGCGATTTCACGATTCCTGATTTCAAGTTTCCTTCTCTGGCTCCCTGCTCCCCGCTCTCATGAACCTCTCCTCCCGCCAACTTCCCGGTGCCGACAAGCGCGTGCAGCTCATGGCCACGTGCATGTGCGATGCCTTCTATGCCGACACGGCGCGCGCGACGGTGGAGGTGCTCGAGTACCTCGGCTGCAAGATCGAGTTTCCCGAGGGCCAGACGTGCTGCGGCCAGCCCGCCTTCAACGGCGGTGACTGGAGCGCCTCGCGCAAGGTCGTGCGCCACACCGTCCGCACCTTCGCCGGCGAACTGCCCGTGATCGTGCCGTCCGGCTCCTGCGCGGCCATGCTCTTCCACGGCGCTCTGCTCGAGTTCGAGAAGGAGGCCGACCTCCCCGCCGTGCAGCAGCTCGCGCACCGCACCTGGGAACTGGGCGACTTCATCGTCAACGGCCTCGGCGTGACGACCTGGCCCGGCCGCTACGACGGTGCCATCGCCTTCCACCGCTCCTGCCACTCGCGCGGCACCGGCAGCAGTGCCGCCGCCACGACGCTCCTCGGCTCCATCGCGGGCGTGAAGCTCGTGCCCTTCGGCGAGGGCGAACAGTGCTGCGGCTTCGGCGGCACGTTCTCCGTCAGCTTCCCCAACGTCTCCACCAGCATGGGCGAGCTGAAGCTCGAACACATCCGCGCGGCCAAGCCCGACGTCCTCGTCTCCGGCGACATGAGCTGCATGATGCACCTCGGCGGCCTCGCCGAAAAGGAAGGCCACCCCATCAAAACCCAACACTTCGCCCAAATCCTCCGCGACGCCCTCAAAAACGCCGCGTTGATATGAACAACGGGTTTGGGATCACCTCAGAACACACGGAACACCCAGAAACCAATCGATCTTTGCACAGGAGATAACTGAGGAAACCGAGCTCAGGAACACAACAACCCAGACTCCGTTCTCTCCGTTACCTCCTGTAAACAGCCTTTCCTGAATCCGTGTCCATCCGTGAAATCCGTAGTTAAACCTCATCGCTGTTTACTGACCGCTGCTCACTGCTAACTGCTCACCGCTCACCTTCATGGCCACCCAACCTCTCGACACCTTCGCCAAGAATCTCCCCCCGGACACCCGGGAGGCGGTCTACTCGAGCACGAAGGGGACGCATGAGAAGCGCACCAAGCTGCTCTTCGACACCTTTTTCGATCCCAACCAGCTCCGCACCATCGCGGGCGACATCAAGCAGCACGTCATCGAGAACCTCGACACCTACCTGCCGGCCGTCGAGGCCAAGCTGCAGAGCAACGGCGTGAAGGTCCACTGGGCCTCCACCGGTGATGACGCCTGCGCCGCCGTGCTCGGCATCATGCAGGCCCGCGGCGCGAAGAAGATGGTCAAGGCCAAGACCATGGTCAGCGAGGAGATCGAGCTTGCCCACTATCTGGAGAAGCACGGCATGGAGGCGCTGGAGACCGATCTCGGCGAGTTCATCATCCAGATCGACCACGACCACCCCAGCCACATCGTCCGCCCGATCATCCACAAGAACCGCCGCGAGATCGCGAAGAGCTTCGAGCGCGAGGGCCTCGGCGCGTACAACGACGACCCCGAGACCATCACGCGCCGCGCGCGGCAGTTCCTGCGCCACAAGTACCTCGCCGCCGACGTCGGCCTCACCGGCGCCAACTTCGTGTCCGTCGAGAGCGGCCGCATCGTCCTCGTGACCAACGAGGGCAACTCCCGTTTCAGCCTCGCCGCGCCCAAGGTCCACATCGCTCTCATCGGCATCGAGAAACTCGTGCCGCGCGATCGCGACCTCGGCCTGTTGCTCAATCTCCTCGGCCGCTCCGCCACCGCGCAGCAGCTCACCGTCTACACCGAGTTCATCTCCGGCCCCAAATCCGCGACGCAGCCCGACGGTCCTGAGGAGATGCACGTCATCTTCGTGGACAACGGCCGCACGGAGGTCCTCGCCTCCGAGTGCCGCGAGATCCTGCGCTGCATCCGTTGCGGCGCCTGCCTCAACGTCTGCCCCGTGTACCGGCAGGCCAGCGGCCACGCCTACCGCAGCGTCTACCCGGGCCCGGTCGGCGCCGTGCTCTCGCCGCTGCTGGCGGGCAAGAAATTCCCCGAGCTGGCCGACCTGCCCAAGGCCTCGTCACTTTGCGGCGCGTGCAACGAGGTGTGCCCGGTTAACATCCCGATCCCCGACCTGCTCCTGCGCCTCCGCGCCCGGGGCAAGGATGAGAAAGCCCCGCTCGCCTCCGCCGGCACGCCGCCCATGGGCGCGTGGTCGGTGCTGGCCTCGCAACCCGCCGCGTGGAAGGCCGCGCTCCTCGGCGGCAAGATCATGAATTTCCTCCCAACGAAATTCATCCCCGTGCCCGCCCTCCGCGCCTGGGAAAAGAAACGCACCCTCCCCGAATGGAAAGGCGGCGAATTCCGCTCCTGGCTGAAATCCCGGAAGAAGTGATCGCCCACGAAACACCCTAAAATACTCGAAACTGACTTTTGACCACGGATCATCCAGAGAGGGGAGAAACCACAGTAGAAACTGAACACACAGAAAATAGCCTCCGATCTATTTAACCACTCATCTTCACTCATAGACACTCATGGAAAATGGATGCCCCAGAGCAGTGAGTTTTCTCCCAACCCTTCAGGTATGGGTGATCGTTGGTGCCCATTAGTGTTCAAAAACCCCTCTCCGTTCTCTCCCTTTCCTCCTGTGCAAACCCCATCTCCTTCCGTGTCTTTGGTGTGTTCCATGGGTACCTTGTCTTGGTCTGATCCGTGTCCAACCGTGCAAACGGTGACCGGCTCCGCCACCTGAATGACCGCTCACCGCTCACCGCTTACCGCTCACTCGATGTCCTCCGCCCGCGACCAGATCCTCTCCCGTGTCCAAGCCGCCCTCAAGCCGCTGCCGCAGCGCGCCGCCTTGCCTGACTGGGACCGCGAGCTCATCCGCATGCGGAACCTCCAGGCCGCCTCCGACCAGTGGACGCTCTTCGCCGAGCGCCTGAAAGCCGTCAACGGCACACCCCTCACGTCCGTGGCGGAGTTGGTGGCGCTGATGGAGAAAAACAAATGGCTCCGCGGCTACTGTGATCCCGTGCTCTGGCCGCGGTTCAAGGACGCCTTTCCCGCCGGCATCACGGTGGAGACGGTGTTCGACCGCACGCGCATCGATGATTACGCCTTCGGCATCACCGCCGCGACCGGCGCCATCGCGGAGACCGGCACGATCATCCTCACCGACAAGGACACTTCCCGCCGCCTCGGTGCCCTCGCGCCCTGGCTCCACGTCGCCGTGGTGACGCGCGCCACGATCTTCCCTGACATCACCGCCGCCGTCGCCGCGCTGCCCAACGACCCCAACATCATCTGGGTCACCGGCCCCTCCAAAACCGCCGACGTCGAAGGGATCTTGATTGAAGGCGTCCACGGCCCCGGCGTGCAAGTCGCCCTCCTCTTCGACTGAGTTCAATGGTGGAACGCGTCGTCCCTGACGCGTTTGGCTGGGAGTATTGAAAAAGCCGTGTCACCACGGACGGAGGCTTGGCGGAGATGGCGCAGCAACACACCGAACACACGGAAAACGAACCAGGCAGTGCACAGGAGAAAACGGAGCGAACGGAGCCGAACCGTGTGAACCACTAATATACACTGATTGGTCACTAATGATTGCAAATCCCCTCTAGGAAGAGGGGCTCGTCGGGCCATAGGCTTGGCGACGGCCGATGCCCGCCAGTGCGGGGTGTGTAGGAAGGGCAGCAACCGATCCTCCGAGCCCATCGTGAAAACTGAAAATCGGGCATCGAAAATCTGAAATTGCCGATCCCCCTTTTCTGAAATTGCCCGCTGCCCGATTATCAGTTGCCCGACTTCAAGATGCTCCGCCCCTCTGGCTCCTGCTGACTGCTCACTGCTCACCGCTCACCGCCCACCCTCTGGCTCCTCGCTCCCCGCTCCCTGCTCCCCGCTCCTCCGCCTCGGCGAGACTGTTAGCACAGGGAAGCCCCTTGCGCTGTGGCCCCGCCGGGTTAGCTCTTGCCCCTATGCCGATGCTACCCCGTCCCCGCCTGGCCCTGCGTCTCCTGATCGGTCTGCTCCTGCTCGGCAGCGTCGCCCATGCGGCGGATGAAGATGCGGTGCTGACCTCGGTCTATTCGAAGACCGGCAACGGCTACCAGCGCAAGCGCGGCCCCGACGGCCAGTGGCAGCGGGAGTACTACGCCCTGAGCAACGGCGGTCCGGCCGATGGCACCGTGAAGGACAACGAGCAGGACAAGATCCAGTTCGTCGCCCTGGCCCGCGTGCTGGCGGAGCATCTCGCGCGGCAGGGATATTTTCCGGCCACGGACCCGAAGAAGGTCGACCTTCTCATCGTCGTCAACTGGGGCCGCACGACGCCTTTCAACGACAGCACCTACAAGAGCGGAGCCGCCGGGGTGATGTCGGCCATGAACGAGTTTTCCAACCTCACCCAGAGCTCGGCGATGACCAATGTGGCGGTCAACGCAACCAGCCCGGGGGGCGCGCCGCAGCCCGAGGTCAACCTGACCGGCAGCGTGCAGGACATGCAGGCCCAGGCCGCCCAGAGCCAGCTGAACAGCGCGATCATCCGGCAGGAACTGTTCAACCGCGCGCGCGATCAGGACAATGAAAAGAACGCCCGGCTGCTCGGCTACATGGGCGACATCAACGAGTCCGACGGCATCCAGCGGCTGGTGGGCGGCGGCGCCCGCTACGAGGAGCTGCTCGCCGACATCGAGGAGGCGCGCTACTACGTGATCCTCTCCGCCTATGACTTCAAGAAGACCGTGCGGGAAAAGAAGACGACGCTGCAGTGGGTCACCCGCATGAGCATGCGCGCCCCCGGCAACAGCTTTGCCGAGAAGGCCGCCTCCATGATCGCCTACGGCGCCACCCGCTTCGGCCAGAACACCACCGGACTCGAGCGCAAGAGCCAGCCCGTCTACCGCGTGAACCTGGGCGAGACCAAGTTCCTCGGCGAAGCCCCCAAGCCCGCCGCCCCCTGAGCCGCTTCGATCGGGCCGCGAACGGACACCATTCGCCGCCCAATGCGCATCCCCCCGAAAGCCCCGCCGCCAAAGGTGGAACGCGTCGTTCCTGACGCGGTTGGTTGGGAGT
>JBDKHE010000280.1:0-3190 GCA_039797805.1 Verrucomicrobiota bacterium | reverse complement strand
CCCAAGAAGCAAAGCAACCGGAAACCTTGGAAGCGTGGAAAGCGCGCCGCCTGGCCGCGCTGGTCCGTCCCGATGGCTGGCTTGCGCTGATCGGCCGGCATCCGCTCGAGCACGGCACCTGGACGGTTGGCTCGGGCGCTGATAACGCCATCCGCCTCGCCGCCGGTCCCGACTACCTCGGCGAGATCACCTATACCGAGCAAGGCAAGGTGCTGTTCACCGTCGGTCCGGATGTCCCCGCGACCATCGATGGCGTGAAGCGGACCGAGGCGACGAACTTCGCCATCGGTGAAAAGGCCTTCGGTTACGAAGGCTCCTGGAGCACCGGCGAACTCGACTACAAGAGCGACAATCCCACCCACGTCCGCGCCGGCACGGTGAATTTTCACATCATGGAACGCAGCGGAAAACTCTTCCTCCGCGTGCGCGACAGCCAGTCACCCCGCCTGCAGCATTTCGCCGGACTCGACTATTTTCCCGTCGATCCCGCCTGGCGCATCGAGGCGGAATGGATTCCCTTCGATCCTCCGCGCGTGGTGAAGGTCACCAACATCATCGGCCTCACCGAGCCGGCCGACGTGCCCGGCAAGGCGGTGTTCACCGTCGACGGCCAAACCTACAGCCTCATCCCGTTCGACGAGGGTCCCGAGTCCCGCATGTTCTTCGTCCTGACCGACAGCACCGCCGGCACGGAAACCTATGAGGCCTGCCGCTTCCTTTACGCCAACCGGCCGGTGAACGGCAAAATCATCCTCGATTTCAACCAGCTCTACAACCCGCCCTGCGCCTTCACCCCCTTCGCCACCTGCCCGCTGCCGCCGAAGGAAAATGTCCTGCCCTTCCCGCTGCACGCCGGCGAAATGAAATACCGCGGCGAGCACTGAAGCGAAGACGGGCGTCGGCCAGCGAGGCCCCTACGACGATGAAGGTTTGAAGGTGCCGCTCGACGGCCCCCGGACTCGAGCGTGAGGCCACCCTCTCCATCAAGGCAACCGGTGCAGCCCTTCGGCCCGCACGTGCCAGGTGCCGTCCTTGGGAATGCCGGGATAGTCCTCCGTGCACCCGTCCCAACCCGCGACCATCAACGCGACGGCCGAGAGGAAAGCCCCGTTGGCCGGCAGATAGACCGCGATCTCCCGCCGGCGTCCACCGGCGGGCGCCTTCGGGTCAAATTTCTCGTCGCTCCGCTGCGGACAATGCCCGTTGGGCAGATAGCGGTTGTTGGGGCCGTCGCGCAGCAGGATTTCAACCGCGGTTTCCGGACGCCCCAGCCGCGCCGCCGTCATCGCGATCATCGGATAATCCCAGCCCCAAATCTTCGTCTCCCAATCCCAATGCGCGAGCACGGCGTCCAAAGTGCGCGCCATCGTCGCCCGATCGACATCCGGTCCGCCCGGCAGGATCCCGAGCGGGGCGAGCATTGTCGGGTGGTCGTGGCGGCTTTCGATATTGTCCCAAGTATCGGGATCCGACCCGAGCGCGACATACTTGCCGTCCTTCTGCGGAATGGGGGCAAGATGGGCGAGCACGTGGTCCCATTTTGCATCGCGCGTCAGCCCGAGACGCTCACGCCACTGCTGGGCCACGCCCAGCGCCCAGCGCCAGTAGGCGAGTTCGTATGAGGGATTCTGGCTCGTCGCCTGGTCGTAGATTTCCTGGGCGATCCACAGCGGTGGTCCCAGCACGTACTCGCCGCGCTGCACGTCGAAATACAACATCGAGGCGAGACATTCCGCGGTCTCCTGCACCAGCGTGCGGTACTTCGCCAACACGGCCGGCGTCGGTGAGTTCCGATAAAGCAGCTCCGCCAGATAGACCATGTGCGGTTGGTTCCAGACGATGAGCGGATTGCCGCCCGGACTCTCCCGCATTTCCGGGCCGGTCATCTTCGCCCAGCGCGCGCCTTTCAACCCGCGACTCGCGGCCAGCGCCCGCGCCGCCGGCAGCTGGCTGTGGAACCAATCGAGATTCTTCTCCAAGGCCGCGTCCTGCCCCCAGAGAGCGAACTGCGCGGTGTGCCACCAGATCATCTCCGTGTGGTGCTTGCCATACCACGTGTTGCAGGTGAGCCCGGTTTCCTGCGGCGGCACGTCGCCGGCCGTCTGCACCGCCATCAGGTAGCGCGACAGGATGATCCGCTCCTCCAGCTTCGCCGCCAGCGGGTTGGTGCTGCCGGTGAAATCCACCGCGGCTGTCTCGCGCCAGAATTTTTCCCAATGAAAAGAGCTCGCCGCCAGCACCCTCTCTGCCGGCACCACGAACTTTTGCGGATCCGGGGAAAAACGAACGGTGAAATCAAGGGCTTCGCCGCCTGCCTCCGGTTGAATCAGGAACTGATGCTTGTCCTCCTCCTGCAATTCACGGTCGCAGGTAACAAAATAGCGCAGATCCCCGACCTTGCGTTCGATCGAGCCCTTGGCCCAAAGCGTGGACCCATGCGACTCCGGATGCGACCAGTCCAGCCCGGGCGTGTTCTTCACGTCCAGGTCATGCCCGCGCGGAAAGGCCAGCCGCACGCGCAGTTTGCCCGCGGCCACCAGTGCCGAGACAATCCGTACCGCCACCGTATCGCTCGCTGGGTCACAGGCGGTGGTGACGACGACCGGCACGCCTCCGAGCTTGAACTGGCTCGTGATGATCCCGCGCCACAGGTTGAGCGTCTGCTCGGGTTCCTGGATGTCCGCCGGCGTGAAAGCGGTGCCGTCGGGCTTGTCCCAGACGAGTTGCAGCTGGCCGAGCGGATGACTGCGCGGGTTTTTCCGCAGCCAGTCGCCGGCCGGGCTCGATTGCTTGGTCGGGTACGGCACGACCCGGCCGTCGGCCTGCGTAAAGTCACGGCTGGCATCGGCGAGCGTGTAGTGGTGCGGATTCTCGTCACTCACCCACGCCCAGCGGGACTGCGTCTCCGTGGGGATCCCGTACCGATGGTACTCCGTAGCGAAGGTCTGCAACCCCGTGATGTCGGCCCCGAAGGCAAACCCGCCGTTTCCCACCGTCAGCGGGGCGTCGTAATCGACGGCGCGAACGACGGGGTTGTGCCGGGTGACGAGGGCGGCGCGATCGATGGGCGTATTCGCGAGCAGCGAAACCGAGGACACAAGGAGCAACAGGATGGAACGCAGGGTCATGGGGTGCGTCAGTGTTGGCGTCCCCACCGCTTTTTGGAGACTTGGAAATGGGTTGTCTTCGG
>JBDKHE010000279.1:0-8407 GCA_039797805.1 Verrucomicrobiota bacterium | reverse complement strand
CAGGTTGGGGCGAGGTGCGAGGAAAGCCGCGCTGATCGGTCGGCACTAAAAGGCCGGCGAAGGCGGGGTTACCCCGGCCGATGGCGAGGCTGCTTTGGGCAGGAAGGTAAGTCTGGGTCCGCCCGCCATTGTAGGCCAAGGCGCCAATTAGCGGATCAACATTGTACTGATCATGCGCTCCATACGGCGAGAAAGTGCCGCCCGGTTTGCTGACGAGGTTATAGTCGGTTGAACTGATCTTGCCGCTCTTCTGCACCGCCAGGTCCCGCGGTGTTTTGTCAGCATCCGCGCAGTCATCGTCCTTGACCACCAGGTTGTTGGTGAAGAGCGATCCGCCAACCTTGGCCAACGCCGCGGATCCCTCGACATACAGTCCGCCTGATTGAGCATAGGCTCGGTTGCCGACGACTGTCGCCGCCGTCAGGGTGGCCAAGCCCTGGGTTTTGCCCGAAGCGACCACCACGATACCACCACCGGTGCCGGCCTTGTTATCGGACACCGTGGAGCTTTCCATGGTGAAGGGGGCGGCACCAGAGTGGATGCCGCCGCCATCATTGGCAGCGACGTTGCCTTGAATCAGGCTGCGAGTGATCTGCAGGTTGCCGGTGCTGGCAATGCCGCCGCCGTCATACGCCTTGTTGCGGGCAATCAGGCAGAGATCAATCAGCAGGGAACCCTGGTTCAGAACGGCGCCACCGGCATTTTTGCCGCTCGCGGTGCAATCCGTGAGATCGCACTCGATAAGGTTCAAACGGGCACCCGGTGCCACGAGCACGCCGCCGCCGCCCGCACCGTAGCCCTTGCGGATACCGAGACCAGAAAGCGTGACGGTTGCCGGGCTGTTGATTTGGAACACCCGCGAGGTGCCGTTCCCCTCGATTTGGAGCATCGGCACGTGGTTGGTGGCCCCATCGCCGGGGCCGACAATAGTCAGGTCCTTGGCAATGGTGATAGTCCCTTTCGTCAGGATCAGGGTCTTCGGGAGATTGCCCGCAAATGCGGACTGCGAGAATTCGATGAAATCTCCGGGGGCTGCGGCCGCCACGGCGGTGCGCAGCGTGTGGTGTGCAGGCGCGGGCGTGCTGTCTCCCAAGTCGTCAACCACCCAGGTCGCCGGGGTCGCGTTCGCCGAAATCGCGCCAAGGGTTGCTAGAGAAAAAAGGACGGAAGCCGCGGCGGCTTTCCAGAGAGACAATTTTGAATGGAGGCCTTGGCTGCTGGAAAAGCTACGATGCGTGTTCATAAAGGGGATTTTCAAAAGAGAAGCCGATTTGCATTAGTAATGGCGACCTCGGATTTTGATGCATTTGTTACAAAGCGGGAACAGGGCGCGAGAACAGGCGGATTTATTGCCCTTTCTGAGCGACACTTAGACAATGCGTAGGGCGGGAGGGTGCTAGACATTGTAATACAATGATATGCGGGTATGTAAAATGCTATGAGGAAAACTAAAACCGCGGTAACGTAGAATTAGGCATTGGTGTAACCATCTTGAGGCCAGTCTGGGGATAGGTTGATTCCAATACGCGGCGCAGCGCGTGGCCACTCGTCCTCATCTGCGGCGGATAGGATTCGACGCCTATCCGTAGGTGCACGGGTCAGGTGGGCTCATCGCTCTGGTTCGCCGCCTTGGCCTTTTGAGGCATTTCCTATTTCGGGAATGACGCCTTCAGATTGTCAGATGCGGCGTGACCCAGTGTGGTTGGTGTGAGCGGCGCGGTCGGCGCCGTTTCTTTCCCGGTGGATTAACCCTGCAATCGTAGGACGAGGCCGGTTCGCACTGATTGATGGAGTCTTCGCGAGAGAATACGCGCAGCGTCTTTCTGATATCACTCCTCGGCGGGAGTGTTTCCTGATTTGGAAAACCGGAGAATCTTCGTCAGATGGTTGACGATGGAGTGAGTCTGAATCACGGTCCGCTTCCTCCGTCTTCATGGCGAACAATTCCATCACCCAGCAGTTGTTTGCCTATCTCCCGCCTGATCGTGGTCAGGCGCTGTTGCAGGGTGCATCGCTGCCCGGCAAGACCGACGGTGCGGTTTTGTTTTCAGATATTTCGGGATTCACCCCGCTCACTGAGGCGGTCATCAAGCGCTACGGACCGCGGCGGGGTGGGGAGGAGTTCACCGACCGGCTCAATGCGGTTTATGATGCGTTGATCGGCGAGGTGGAACAGCAGGGCGGCAGCATCGTCGGCTTCGCCGGGGATGCGATGGTGGTTTGGTACGCGGGGGATTCGGGCAAGCGCGCCGTCTCAACGGCGTTGAGCATGCAAAAGGCCATGCAGCGTTTTGGACAGGTTGCTCTGCCTGATGGCGAAATGATTTCCCTTGGTCTGAAGGTGGCGGTGGCGTCGGGTAGCCTGCGTCGATTCGAAGTCGGAGATCCTGCGGTGCAGCTCTTCGACGCCCTGGCTGGCGAAGTCATGATCAGGGTGGCCGCCTGCGAGGGCGTAGCAACCCGGGGCGAGGTTGTGGTGGATGACACGACGGCAAAACAGCTGGGTGACGATCTGGAGGTTTGCGAATGGCGGAATCTGACCGCAGATGCTGCAGGCGGCCGGGCCGCCGTAGTCTCCGGGCTGCGATCGGCCAGCCCGCCCCAGCCACTGCCGACCCCGGCGTTTCCCGACGATGCCGCGGACCGCTTGCGTCCATGGTTGGTGCCGGAAGTGGCACGGCGGGTGATTGCCGGTCAGATGGTTTTCCTTACGGAACTGCGGCCGGCGACCGCCTTGTTCGTGCGTTTCATGGGCATTGACTTTGAGGGCGATGAGTCGGCTCCGGCCAAGCTGAATGCCTACGTTTGCTGGGTGCAGGCCATCATCGCCCGCTTGGAGGGTGTGCTGGTGCAGCTGACGATCGGAGAAAAGGGGAATTACTTCTATGCGGCGTGGGGGGCCCCCGTCGCCCACGACGACGACACCATCCGCGCTGTGATGGCTGGTTTGGAGATCGTCCAACCGCCTCCGGAGATTTCTCCGAACATCACCGTGACCCAAGTCGGCATCACGCGGGGCACGATGCGGACCGGCGCCTACGGCAACGCCCGCCGGCGCACCTACGGCGTGTTGGGCGACGACACCAATCTCTCCGCCCGCCTGATGGCGAAGGCCGGCAACGGTGAGATCTTCATCAGTGCGCACGCGGCAGACCGCTTGCCGGGAAATTTCGAGCTGGAGGCCCTGCCGCTCATGAAGGTGAAGGGCAAGCAGGACCCGATTCCCGTGTTCCGTGTCATCGGCAGGAGGCAGGCGGGTACGCATCCGCCGATGCCCACCAGAGGACATGAGGCACCGCTGGTCGGTCGAAAGCGTGAAAGGAGGCAACTTGTCGAGCGCCTGCGGCAGAGTGCGGCCGGGCGGGGTCAGGTGCTCGCGATCAGTTCCGAGGCCGGGATGGGCAAATCCCGGCTCTTGAGTGATGCAGTGCGCGCGGCTCGTGACATGGGCTTCACCGTACTGACCGGCGAATGCCAGGTGCTGGCCAAGGAGGCAATCTACTCTGTCTGGATCGAGGTTTGGCGGACCTTTTTTTCCCTCCCTCCGGACATCAAGGCGGCGGAGGCGCTGCGCTTGGTCCAACAATACCTCGAGTCGGCCAGCCCCAACCTGAGGGAGCGGGCTCCGTTGCTTTCTCCGCTGCTCAACCTCGCATTGCCGGACAACGACCTCACGCGTGGTTTGGATCCCAAGGTCCGCCGCGCTTCGTTGGAAGGCTTGATTGTGGAGTGTATCCGGGCGCGGGCGCGCTCAGGTCCGGTGCTCATTGTGCTCGAGGAGCTTCATTGGATCGACGAATCGTCGCGCAGTCTGCTCGCGGCCGTCATCCAGACGATCGCCCGTTTGCGGGTGGCCATTCTTGTGGCCCACCGGCCGGCGCCCCATCAGGAAGTCTTCGGCTTGCCGGAGGGTGCCTTCGAGCATTTGCACACCCTCCACCTGGGCGATCTGCCGCTGGAAGAGTCCCGGGAGTTGGTGGAACTCAAACTGGCCAGGGCGCTGGAAACCGAGACGCCGTCGCCGCATTTGATCGAGCTGGTCACTTCCCGGTCGGGAGGAAATCCCTTTTTCATCGAGGAAGTCGCGAATCTTCTGCGCGCGCGCCGTCAGGCGGGACTGCCGTCAGGCGAAACGTCGGCTGATACCTTGGAGCTGCCCGACAGCCTGCACAGTCTGGTGCTGAGCCGCATCGACCAGTTGTCGGAGAACACGCAGACGACGCTGAAGGTCGCCAGTGTCATCGGCCGGTACTTCCGCACGGCCGTGCTGTTCGGGGTCCATCCGCTGGAACAAGCCCGCGGGGAGATCCCGGTTCAGGTGACGGAGATGCGCGAGCGAGACATCGTGTTGCCGGAACCCGCAGCCGGGGAGGAAGCCTATCTCTTCCGCCACATCGTGCTGCAGGAGGTCGCCTACGAGAGTCTGCCCTTTGCGTTTCGCTCGGTCATTCACGAGGCGATTGGGATGCACCTTGAGCGCGTGGCCGGGGAGAATCTCGGCCCTTGGATCGAACTGCTGGCTTATCACTTCGACCGCAGCCCGCGGGATGACAAGAAGCGGCAGTATCTCCTGGCGGCCGGTGATGCCGCCCGGGCGGCGTACGCCCTGCCGGCGGCGATGAGCTATTATGAGCGGGCGCTTCCCCTGTTTCAGGACGGGGCGCGGGCGGATGTGCTCTACCGGTTCGGCGAGGTGCTTGAGCTGGCCGGCAAGTGGGATGCCGCCTTCACGCGGTATCGGGAGGCCCGCGAGCTGGCGGAAAAATCAAGTTCACCAGGTTTGGCGGCGAAAATCGCCGGCCTCATGGGCGATCTCTATCGCCGGAAAGGGGATTTCAAGGAAGCCAAGTTCTGGCTCGATCTGGCCCGCAACGAGAATGCCGCCCTGGGCAACGAGTCCGGCGTGGCCCTGATGTTGCATCTCATGGGAACCTTGTGTGCCCAGACCGGAGACTTTTTCCAGGCAACGATGCTCTACAGCGAGGCCCTCGCGATCCGCGAGCGATTGGGCGAGGAGCTGGGTGCGGGACGGAGTCTGAACAATCTGGGCATTGTCGCTCGCTCCCGCGGCGACGTGGCCACGGCCCTGCAGTTCCACCGACGCAGCCTGGCGGTCCGCCGCAAGATCAATGACCGGCGGGAGATTGCCAATTCGCTGAACAATCTGGGCTTCGCCCATCTCTTCCTCGGGGAATACGAGCAGGCTCGCGTGATGCTGGAGGAGAGTCTTCAGATGAATCGTGCCGTCGGTGACCGCTGGCAGGTGGGCAATGCGCTGACCAGTCTGGCGGAACTGGCCCTCAAAACCGATGACGCGGAGCTCGCCAAGCGCTGCTTGGCGGAAAGTGTCACGATCAACCGAGAATTGGGTGACCGGCGCGCGCTGGCCTATCAGCTGGAGGGATTCGGTCACCTCGGCCGCTTGCGCAAAAATGTGCCGGCCGCATTGCTGAGCCTGGCCGTGGCCCGCAGCCTGCGCACGGAAATTGGGGCGCCTCTGGAACCGGCCGACGCCGAAAAACTCGCGGCCTTGACCGATCAACTGAGGAAGGAAATTGATCCGGAAACGTGTGCCCGGATCGAGCAGGAAGGAAAGGCGCTGCCGCTGGGCGAGGCGCTCGACCGGGTTATGGCGGCGTTCGTCTGATCGCCTTCGTCGGCTTTCAGGCCATTTCTCCCAGGCGCCTGCGCAGGCGGGTGGTGAGGGTGCGCAGGATCTCCAAGGCGAAGTAAGGGGTTTGCTGCACCATGTAGCCGAAACGGCGTTCGTCGATCACGGCAACGCGGCAGGCGGTTTTGGCCCGCGCAGAGGCGCTGCGCGGGCTCTGGTCGATCAGGGACATCTCACCGAAGAAATCGCCGGGTCCGAGAACTTCGATCACTTGGTCCCCGAGCAGCACTTCCACCTCTCCCTCCACGATGGCGTACATGCTGTCGCCGGCATCGCCCTCCCGGCAGATCATCGTACCGGGATCAAATGTGCTGGCATCGGATACATTGCGAAAAAGATTCATGCGTAGCATCAAGCGCGGCGACGAAACCGGCACCAGACGAAAAGTGTCTTCGCGCCGACGAACCGCCAAATGTCACCTCGCCGTAACATTCGGGCGCCGGCAGGCCTTGGATTCCGGGCAAGAAAAAAGCCCGGCGGCAGGCCGGGCTTCGTGAGGAAACTAAAACGGGTTCAATCGTTGGTCTGTTTGCCAGACTTCGCGGCCTTCATGCGGGCGGCGTTGTTCAGGATCCGCTTGCGCAGGCGCAGGCTCTTTGGGGTCACCTCGACGAGTTCGTCGGCGGCGATGTACTCGATGGAGCGCTCGAGGGAGAGCTTGGTCGCAGGGGTGAGTCCGGACGCGACACCTTCACCCTGGGAACGGAAGTTGGTGAGCTTCTTCTCGCGCACCGCATTGATGGCGATGTCCTCGTTGCGGGGATTCTCGCCGACGATCATACCTTCATAGACCAGCTCGCCGGGATTGACGAAGAGTTTGCCGCGCTCCTGGCACATGACCAGGGCGTAGGCGGTGGTTTCACCGGCTTCGGTGGCGATGAGCGTGCCCGTGATGCGGGTGAGCACGTCGCCGGCGAGCGGGCCATACTCCTTGAAGAGATGGCTGAGCACGCCGCGGCCGCTGGTGGCGTTGACGACGTCGATTTCCATGCCGATCAGGCCGCGGGTGGTGATGACGGCCTCGATCATCGTGGAGTGGGAGAGCTTCTCCATGTTGGTCAGGCGGCCCTTGCGGTTCGCCAGATTCTGCATGATGGCACCGACGCACTCGTCGGGTACCTCGATCCAGACGGTCTCGTAGGGTTCCTGGCGCTGACCGTCGACAATCTTCTCGATGACGGTCGGACGGGAAACGAGGAGCTCGAAGCCCTCGCGGCGCATCGTCTCGACGAGCACGGCCACCTGCATGGCGCCGCGGGCCTTGACGTTGAAAATACCGGCCTTGTCGGAGTCCTCGATCTGGATGGAAACGTTGATCTTCAGCTCGCGCATCAGGCGCTCGCGAAGCTGGCGGGAAGTGACGAGCTTGCCTTCCTGACCGACGAGCGGACCGTCGTTGACGCAGAACTGCATCTCAAGCGTCGGGGGATCGATCTGGGTGAAGGGCAGCGCGTGGGCTTCCTCGCGGAGGTCGAGGGTATCGCCGATGTCGACGTCCTCAAAGCCGGCCAGACCGACGATGTTGCCGGCGGTGGCGGTGTCTACCTCGCGCTGGCCGAGGCCGGTGAACTCGAAGATCTTGGTGATCTTGGCGCGCACTTTCTTGCCGGGCTGGGCGTGGCGGATGACGAAGATCGGGTCGCCGACCTTGATGGTGCCGCCGAGGATCTTGCCGACGGCGATACGGCCGACGTAGTCGCTCCAATCGATGTTGGACACGAGCATGTGGAAGGGCTCGTCTGGCTTGGCAAACGGGGGCGGAACGTGGTCGATGATCGTCTGGAAGAGAGGCGTCATGTCCTTCTTCTCCTCTCCGAGATGATACATCATGTACCCGTCGCGGCCGGAACCGTAGACGACAGGAGCGTCGAACTGCTCCTCGGTGGCGTTGAGCTCCATGAGGAGCTCGAGCACCTTGTCATACATCTTCGCCGGATCCGCATTCTCGCGGTCGATCTTGTTGATCACGATCACGACCTTGAGGCCGTGGGCGAGCGCCTTGCGGAGCACGAAGCGGGTCTGGGCCTGGGGACCGTCATAGGCGTCGATCACGAGCAGCACGCCGTCGACCATGCGCAGGGCGCGCTCCACCTCGCCGCCGAAGTCGGCGTGGCCGGGCGTGTCGAGAATGTTCACGATCTTGTCCTGCCAGTGCACGGACGTGTTCTTCGCCTTGATGGTGATGCCTTTCTCCTTCTCGAGGTCCATGGAATCCATGGCGCGTTCCTCGACGCGTTGATTGGCACGGTAAACACCGCCCTCCTTGAGAAGCTTGTCCACGAGCGTTGTTTTGCCGTGGTCAACGTGGGCGATAATGGCGATATTGCGGATGTTCTGGTTCATGTTCGGGCGGACCTGTTTAAAATGGGAAAAGGGTCACGGTGCGTCCCGCCATGGAGCTTGGCAAGAATGAACCTGAGCTAAAGCCCCATCCTGAGGAAATAGATCAGGTAGAACCCGGCCCAGGTGAGGGTGTGGATGCGTAATTTGGCGGCAGCGCTCAAGTTAGGCAGTAATCGGGTGCTGACGAAATGCGCGAATAGTGTGACCAGGAGGAATCGCGAGAACCGGGCAATGGACGAGACCAGCAGGAAGGAGGTGAAACCAGGAACGAATTCGGCGGCCTGAACGGCATACAGCTTGTAGGGGATGCCGCCCAAAACGCCGACGAAGAGCGCTGCGAGCCCGTGCGTTTCCAGGCCGAGCCGGGCTTTCTCGATCAGGTCGGTACTGATG
>JBDKHE010000278.1:0-7939 GCA_039797805.1 Verrucomicrobiota bacterium | reverse complement strand
GGCGGCGGCGGTGGCGGGATCCGCCAGGTATTTTCTGGCGGTCTGCAAAGCGGGCTCATCGGCGCACAGGCCGAGGACATTCAACAGGGCGATGCGAATGTTCTGGTCGGAGGTGAGTTCCAGCAGCGAACGGGCCTGGGCGCTGCGGACCTCGGGGGTGGTGGTCGACAGCTGGCTGAGGTGTCGGATGGCGCCTTGGAGCGCGGACGCGCGCACAGACTCGTGCGCGGTGCGGACGGATAGATCCACGAGCACGGGCAGGGCGTTGGAATCGGGCCAGCGGGTGAGTTCCGCCGTGGCGGCGGTGGCGACGGCCTCGTCGCTGGAGAGGGCCTGCGCCCCGGCGGTGGCGAGGGCTGCCGGACCGGCCACGCGGGAGAGCACCGGGAAAAGAGTGATTTTGTCCGCTGCGCTGCCGGTGTTGATCGCGGCGATGACGGTGGCGGTGCGGTTGGCTTCGTCGCCGTCCCGCAGCAGCAGGGTGATCAGCGCGCGAACGGCCCGGTTCTGTTCACCCTTGGCCTTGGTGCCCGTGGCCCAGGCGATCAGGGCGGGCTGTTCGGCCGGCGAGGCGATGAGGGCGAGGGCGTCGAGGGCCTCAAGACGGAGCTTGTCCACGGGTGAGGAGCGGAGACCCAGCAAGAAGGGCAAAGCCTCGGTCTGGTTGCGGGCGGCGAGCTGTTGGACATAGACCACGCGGAGCGCAATTTCGCCGTCGTTGCTGGCTCCATTGAAAATGAATTCGTCCACGCCGGGACCATTTAGGCGCGTGAGGCTGGCGGCGGCGGCCTTGGCGGTGGCGCTGTTGCCCACGGCGAGAGCGGCGAGTTTGCCGGCCACTTCGGGGCTGCCGGGCAAACGACCGAGCGCATCGATCGCGGCGAGCCGGACATCATCGTTGTCGCTTGCAACGGCCTGGAGCAGGCCGCGGATGGCGCCGGTATCATGGCGATGGCCGAGGGCCGCCATCAGGGGGACTTGCACTTCAGGGGCATAGCTGCCGAGACGGGATGCCAGCGAGGCGGACGCGACGGGAATCGGCAGGGTGGCGACCGACTCAATGGCGACAGCCTGGAATTTCGGTTCGCGTCCGGCCAGCGCGGCATGGATCTCTTCCACGGCACCCGCGGGGTCGGCGTCGATCAGACTGCGCAGGGCCGCGGCGCGCTGCGCCAGCGGAGCTTTGTCGTTGCGATAGATGCTGCCCGCGACCTTGGCCGCCGTCGCCGGTTCGGTCCGCGTCAGTGCCCTCAAACGGGCATTGAGCACGACCGGGGCCAGGGGATCCTTGGCCTTGTCCAGCGCCTTGAGCGCCGCCGGGCCGCCGATCCGGCCGAGAGCCTGGGCGACGGCGGTCACGGTGGTGTCGTCCGCGATGGTGAGCAGGGTGGTCAAGGCGGGCACGGCTTCCTCGATCCGCCGGGCCCCGATTGAATCAATCAGTCCGAGCCGGGCCCGGCCAACCGCCTTCGGGAGGGCGTTCAAATAAAGCGCGTCCACCGTGGCACCGGGCACGGGATCCAGCGCCAGCCGGGCGTAGTCAAAACGCAGCGGGTCGACCAGCATCGGCGCCAGCACGGCGAGGGCCGAGGCGCCTTCCGGGGAGTCGGGGCGCAGCACGAGACCCAGTTTTTGGGCGGCCTCCTGGGCGGCGGCCTGGGTCGAGTTCTGGTCCAGCAGGCTGCCCAGATACTTGCGTTGGATGGTGGCGAGTTTGCCTTCGTCCAGCTTGGCCTCGATCAGGAGACTCTCGCGAGGAGTGAGAGGATGGTCGTCGTCATCGAAGGCGCCTTCGGCCTTGGCGGTGTCCGCCTTGGGCGTCGCCGCGGCGGGTGGGACCGGTGGCGGGGACGAGAGTTGCGAGCAGCCCGCGACGAGCAGCAGCGAGCCGAGCAGGCAGGCCGGGGTCAGGACGGAGGAAGAAAAAGAAGGAGTGCGCATGGGGGCAGGAATCAAATGAGGGCGTACGGGGCGCGGCGGGGACGGTCGAGGAGGCGGGAAGCCACCGGATCGTCGATGATCTCCTCGCGGGCGGGATCCCACCGCACCGGCCGGCGCAGTTGCCGGGCGATGCCGCAGAGGTGGCCCACGGTGGCGGAGCGGTGGCCGATCTCGACGTCAGCGATGGGCCGCTGGCGCGTGCGCACGCAGTCGAAGAAGTTGGTGTGATGCTCGTTGCTTTCGATCAGATGGACCTCTGCGGAACGGAGCGGCCGGGTGGCCAGCGCCACCGGAGCGCACACCAGGTAGTTGTCGCGACCGACGCCGACCGTGCCCTTAGTGCCGGTGAACTCGATCATCGCCGGCTGGTTGCCGTCGACCCGTTCCACGGTGACGCCGTTGGCATAGCGGTGCGTCTGGTAAGGCGAGCCCTCGAAGCCGGCGGGGATGAATTCAACCGGGCCGGAGTCATCCATGCCGAGCGCCCACTGGATGATGTCGAAGTGGTGGGCGCCCCAGTCGCCGTTCTTGCGCGAGCCATATTCCAGGAAGCAGCGCCAGCCGCCGCCGTAGTTGCCGAGCACGCGCTGGGCGTTGTACGGGCGCCACGGCGTCGGTCCGAGCCAGCGGTCATAATCGAAGCCCTCGGGGATGGGTTCTTCCTTGAGATCGGGCGCGGCGGGGAATTTTCCGAGTTTGGTGCGGATGAGTTTGATGTCACCGATCCAGCCATTGCGGACGATCGTGGCGGCGCGGCGGAAAGCGGATTCGGAACGCTGCTGGGTACCGGTCTGCAGCACGCGGCCCGTGCGCCGGGCGACGTCGACCATGACGCGGCCCTCGCGGACGGTGAGCGTCATGGGTTTTTCGCAATAAACATCCTTGCCCGCCTGCATCGCGGCGATGGAGATGGCGGCGTGCCAGTGGTCGGGGGTGGTGACAAAGACCACGTCGATGTCCGGCCGCGCGACGAGGTCCTCGTGGATGTCGTGGAGGGCGATGCCCTTGTAGTCGCCGAAGCCGTTGGTGCTCGCGTAGGCCTTGGAGACGCGCTGCGACATCTTCTCCATCTTGCTGCGCGATACATCGCACAAGGCGACGATCTGGCAGTCGTCGCGGCCGAGGAGGGCGCCGACGTGGGCATTGGCGATCAGGCCGTTGCCGACGATGCCCACCGTGAGGCGGTTGCTCGGAGCCGAGGCGCCGAAGAGGCGCGAAGGCAGAAACATCGGGGCGACACTGGCGGCGACAATGCCGGCGAGGCCGTGCTTGATCGCCGTACGGCGCGAGAGGAGCGGGAGATTATCCGAGGACGGGTTGGGCATGGGGAACGAGGGGGATAAGCGACAAACCTGGAGCGGTAACGAAAGGACCGCGGACGATTGCTGAGGATCCGGCAAATGACAAGCCGCGGGTCGCGCCGCCGCGTGTGATCGTCATTTGGAAGCTTCCGGCCGGCGTCCCGCGGGATTTTGTGACGAGCCGCCCGGCGCGGGCAGGGGATCGCGCGACTGACGTCCGGGGCCGATCGACGACGCAGGCATCGGCCCGCATCACTCCTTCGCCTCGGCTTCGACGGGCTTTTCCTCGTCTTCAGTCTCTTCCGCCTCGTCGTCGAGGAGGCTGGGTTCACCGGAGCGCTTGGCGATCCACTCCAGGACGCCGGCAAACAGGCCGGTGAACATGAGGTCGCCCAGCAGGGTGTTGCGGAAGAAGAGCACCGTGGGCGGATACTCGGGGTGACCGACCGTCATCGCCTGCCACCAGCCCGCGAGGGTCTTGGCGTAGAACGCGTCGGAGAACCAGGACTGGGTGTTGGTGACGAAATAGAAGAGCAGGGCCCCGATGAGCGAGCCGTTGAGGAGCCAGAGCCAGGATTTGCGCTTGGCGATCCAGGCCCCGAGGCCGAGGGCGAGGGCGAAGCAGGCGGCGCGCGCGACGAAGCCGGCGGGTTCCCAGTTGTAGCCATACTCGCGGGCGTAGAACCAGTTGATGTAGAGGTCGGTCAGGCACAGGCCGGCGAAGGGCAGGAACCACATCGCGCGGCGTCGAAAGTAGACGGCGCCGCAAAAGGCCACGGCCATGAGCGGGGGAAAATTCGACCAAGCCAGATCCATCGTCGGCAACAGCCGGTAGGCGAGGGCGAGGCAGATCAGAATGATGGCAGCTTTACGCACGGTCAGGGTCTACCGTTGATCGGGGCGGGAGGACAAAGGGAAAAATCAGTCATTAATTGCCAATTTGTTCCCGCGGGTTCTCCGCCTGCCGGGCCATGAGCCAGAGCAGATCGGAAACCCGGTTAAGGTACTGCACGAGCAGCGGGCGCAGCTGGCGGCCATGGGCGGCCAGCCCGACCAGCCGCCGCTCGGCGCGGCGTGCGGTGGTGCGGGCGATTTCCAACGAAGCCGAGTAGGGGTTGGCCCCCGGAGTGGCCCACCCGTCGAAGCTGAGACCGAGGGACTCCAGACCGTTGACCGCAGCATCGATCCGGGCGAGATCCGGGGCGTCGAGGCGGGAGAACTTGGAAGACGCGTGGCGGGCTGCATCGGCTTCGGCACAGGACACTTCGCCCATGACGGCGATCAGGTCGCGCTGGATTTGTTCAATACCGGTCGCGTCCACGCCGGGCGGGCGCAGGGCCTTGGCAAAGCCGAGCGTGGTGTTGAGTTCGTCCAGCGTGCCCACCGCCTCGATCTGGGGATGATCCTTCGGCACCCGCTGGCCATAGAGGAGGGAGGTGCTGCCGGCGTCGCCGGTGCGGGTGGAGATCGAGAGAGGGCGCGAAGCGGACATGTCAGGATTTCTTGGTGGCCTCGCGGGTCTGCTTCTTGAGCGCCTTGAGGTCAGGCTCGATGGTCGCGAGGACACCCTTGGACATGCGCTCGATGAACAGGATGCCCTGCAGGTGATCGTACTCGTGCTGGACGCAGCGGCCGAGCAGGCCGTTGCAGCGCAACGTGTGGGCGACGCCGGCCACATCCTGAAATTTCACGGTCACCTCGTCGGGTCGCACGACATCGCCACGGATCTCGGGGAACGACAGGCAGCCCTCCTCATAGGAGGTGGTCGGCTCGGGTTCGATCTCGAGCTCGGGGTTCACGACCACGAGGGGCATGAACAGGTCCAGCGGCGGCCGGATGCCGTCGTACTCCCAGTCGAAGTCCCCCTGGGCTTCGCGCAGGTCGAGCACGCAGAGCTGGAGCGCTTCGCCGACCTGTTGCGCGGCGAGACCGATGCCTTCGGCCTCGTGCATGGTGTCCACCATGTCCTTGGCCAGTTTGGCCAGGTTCTTGTCAAAGGCGGAAACCTTCACGCCTTTTTTTCGGAGAATAGGGCTGTTGTAGTGAACAATCGGGAGAACCATGGGTCAGGTGATTCCATTGAGGGTATTTGTCCGTGCCGACGTGCGGCAAATAAAATTGTTTCCGCTGTCGGACCCTTGCGTATACTTGATCCATGTCATTGCCCGCCGCCTCCTCCTCCCATCGCTCTGCCCTGTGGCAGATGTGGCTGGGCTTGGGCGTGGGCCTGCTCGTGCTGGCGTGGTTGCTGCCGGTGAACGTCAAATCCCTCAATCCGGCCCTGTTGCGCGAGGCCGGACGCGGCACGACCTCCGTGGCAACCTTCGGTCGTGAGCTGCTCCAGCTGGACAAACCCGGTCCGGCGGCCCTGGTGCTCGAGGCCGCGCGCAAGATCGGCGACCCGGGAACACACGCTCTTGAGACGGCGTATGCCGCCTACGCCCAACAGCATCGTGATCTGATGCCGTGGGGCGGCTGGGACGTGGCCCTGGAGCCGCTCCTCGCCAGTCGCACCGCCGCGGGCCCGGCCGAGCCGCAGGCGGTGCTGGGCTTCATGGTCATGAACCAGGCACGGGAAAACCTCCGGCGTTACCTGGCCGTATCCCGTCTGCCCGGTGTCCAGACCCTGCTCAAGACCGCGGCCATCACCGACACCCAGCGTTTCGTGCCGGCCAAGCGGCCTGGCGGGCAACCGCTTGATGCCGTCATTCTGCTCACGGCCTACCTTTGGCAGACCGAGCACCTTTCCTCCGGCCTTCAGCGCGAGGTGCGGGGCTTGGCCGAGGCGGCCGTCGTCAGCGGGCACATGGGCGAGCTGGAGGATTTCTACCTCGATATTCTCACCCTCGGCAAACGCCTGAACTGGGTGCAACTCTCGGAGCTGCTGCGTACGACCGACAATCTGGGCACCGTGGCCCAGTTTGCCCACCTCGCCCGCATCGCCCCGGAGCACCTTCCGGTCATCTACGCGGCGGCGTTGCTCAGCCGATCGGCGGACGGCGTCGCCGGATACCTCATCGCCTTCGGCCACCCAGGCGCGGAGCACCTGCAACTGGCCTTGTCCCATGGCGAGGGCGCCGTGAAGCAGCTCGTCCTGCGGCAGGCCCCGGTCACCCACGGTGCCGGATCGGAATTTGAGATCGGCGCCTCGTTCGCCCTGCGGCACCCGGAGATGGCCCTGCTGGTGAAGTACGCGGCGTTTTTGGGCGGCATTTTCCTGCTGTTGCGGGCGGTCGATCTGCGGCTTTTCAAGTCGGTCGAACAGACCCTGCGCAACGCCTTCCCGCGCATGGGCAGCGGGCTCATCGCGGTGATCCTCACTTTCATCTTCTTCGTGTTCTCCGAGCCGTTTCTGCTCAAGGCCGCGCCGCTCTCCGACTACCGCATCAAGCTGGCGATCCCGGTCATCTCGGCCGCCATCACGCCGGCCACCCAACCTTCAACCACCCCCAATACCATGGACCTCTCCACCATCCTCTCCATCACCGCGTTTGCCGCGATCCAGGTCGGCATGTACGTGATCTGCCTGCTCAAGATCGCCGAGATCGCGCGCCAGGACGTGTCTCCCGCCACCAAGCTGAAGCTCATGGACAACGAGGAAAACCTCTTCGACGGCGGCCTCTACATCGGCATCGCCGGCACGGCCACCGCCCTCGTGCTGCAGGTGCTCGGCCTCATCAACGCCAATCTGCTCGCGGCGTACTCCTCCAACCTATTCGGCATCGTGTGTGTCGCGCTCGTGAAGATCCGCCATGTGCGGCCCTACAAGCGCCAGCTCATCGTCGAGATCCAACAGCCCGCCGCCTGAGGCCGCCGTCATGAACAAGACCCTGCTCCTGATCATGTGCGACTTCATGTTGCTCAATCTCCTGGCGCTCACGCGCTGGGAGAAGGCGGAGCCTTCGCACACCCAGCTGGAGTCGGCCGCCCCGCGCTCCGCCGCCAACGCCCCGGCGGTCAACGCCGACATGGTCGAGCTCATGCGCATCTCCCTGGAGGACGAAAAGAACGCGCGCGACCAGCTTTCCTCCCAGCTGTCCTCGACCCAGGGCACGCTGGCCGAGCGCGAGAAGAACCTCGCGGCCCTGCAGCAGCAGAAAGGCCAGCTGGAAGGCGCCCTCGCCACCACGCAGAGCAGCGCCCGCGAGCTGGAAAAGAAGTACAGCGCCGCCTCCCAGGATGCCTTCCTCTCCAAGGAACAGCTGGCCAAGATCCAGCGCGAGCTGGAGGAGAAACGCGCCGAGGCCGAGCGCCAGCAGGCCGAGCTCGCGCGCATGGAGCGCCAGAACGCCGAGGCGCGCCAGCGCATCGAGAACCTCAACCGCAAGGTCGGCGAGGTGGAGCGGGAGAACCAGCTCATCGCCCAGAATCTCACCGAGGCCAAGCAGCAGGTCGAGTTGGAGCGCACCGAACGCGCCAAGGTGACGGAACAGGCGGCCCAGCTCGCCCAGGGGGTCGGTCAGCTCAGCCAGGGCGTCGGCCAGCTCGCGGAGAAATCCGGCGAACTCAGCCTCGAGATCCGCGAAAACCGTCCGGTCAATCCCAACGCCATCTTCTCCGATTTCCTCGCCAACCGGGTGCAGAGCTTTCTCACGGCGCGCCGGCCCGGCCTCTTCAGCCCGACGGTGAAGGACAAGGAGACGCACACCGTGCTCGTGAGCGACGGCAACCGCGTCTACGCGCTCATGCACCTGAGC
>JBDKHE010000277.1:0-3393 GCA_039797805.1 Verrucomicrobiota bacterium | reverse complement strand
TGCCGGCAAAGGTCCGGTCGCCGCCTATCTCGACATCCCTGGGATCGTCGCTTTGGCCAAGGCCAAGGGAGTGACCCACATCCACCCGGGCTACGGTTTTCTCTCAGAAAATGCCGCGTTCGCGCGTGCCTGTGCCTATGCCGGCATCACGTTCGTCGGCCCCCGGCCGGAGTTGCTGGACATGATGGGCGACAAGACCGCCGCCCGGGCGCTGGCGAAGAAGCTGTCGGTTCCCGTGCTGCCCGGCACAGAGGATCCGGTCAGCGAACCGGCCGAGGCCATGAAGCTCGCCCGCGCGATCGGTTTTCCGCTGATCATCAAGGCGGCTTTCGGTGGCGGCGGTCGCGGCATGCGGGTCGTGCACAAGGAGGAGAATCTGCGCTCGCTGCTGGAGGAGGCGCAGAGCGAGGCGGCGAACGCCTTTGGCAACCCGGCAGTGTTCCTCGAGAAATTCCTGCCCCGGGCCAAGCACATCGAGGTGCAGGTGCTGGGCGACCGCCACGGCAATGTCATGCATTTGCACGAGCGCGATTGCTCCGTGCAGCGCCGGCACCAGAAAGTGATCGAAATCGCGCCCTCGGTCGGTCTGCCCGAATCGGTGCGGCGGGATCTGTGTGAGTCGGCCGTGCGGCTGGCCAAGGAGATCCGCTACGACAACGCCGGCACGCTCGAGTACCTCGTCAACGCCGACAATCCCAGCGAATGGTACTTCATCGAGATGAACCCGCGCATCCAGGTGGAACACACGGTGACAGAAATCATCACGGGCGTGGATCTCGTCCGGTCCCAGATCCTGATCTCCCAGGGAGCAACCTTGCACGGGCCGGAACTCGACCTGCCGCAGCAGGCCGACGTGCCCCGCATCGGCTTCGCGGTGCAGGCGCGCATCACGACGGAGGACCCGGCGAACAAATTCACGCCCGACTACGGCAAAATCGTGAGCTACCGCAGCGCCGCCGGCCTGGGCATCCGCCTGGACGGGGCCATGGGCGACACGGGAAGTGTCATCACGCCGTTCTACGATTCCCTGTTGGTGAAGCTGACGGCCTTCGGTCCGAAGTTTGAGATCGCCCTCCAGCGCATGGACCGGGCCTTGCGCGAATTCCGCATCCGCGGAGTGAAGACGAACATGCCGTTTCTCGAAAACGTGGTCGCCCATGCCGACTTCCGGGCCGGGGCGGTCACCACCGGGTTCATCGACCACAACCCCGGGCTGTTCGAGTTCAAGCACCGGCGCGACCGCGCGACCAAGCTGCTGGCCTTCCTCGGCGACGTCGTCGTCAACGGCAACCCGCACGTGAAGGGACGCCGTCCGGCCAAAATCCCGCCCCAGCCGGTGGCGCCAAGCTTTCCGACGGAACTGCCGCCCCCGCCCGGTTCGCGCGATTTGCTGTTGAAGCTCGGACCGAAGAAATTCGCGCAGTGGGTCCGCGCCCAGAAGCCGCTGTTGGTGACCGACACGACCATGCGCGACGCGCA
This sequence comes from Verrucomicrobiota bacterium, assembly GCA_039797805.1. Taxonomy (GTDB): domain Bacteria; phylum Verrucomicrobiota; class Verrucomicrobiia; order Opitutales; family Opitutaceae; genus Lacunisphaera. The sequence continues at coordinate 1,914 of JBDKHE010000277.1, read as the reverse complement.
CCAGTCGCTCATGGCCGCCCGGTTGCGTACCCACGACATGCTGCGCGTGGCCGACGCCGTGGCGCGGCGGACGCCCAATCTTTTCAGTCTCGAATGCTGGGGTGGGGCGACCTTCGACACGTCGATGCGCTTTCTCCGGGAAGACCCCTACGAACGCCTGGCGCTGCTGAGGGCGCGCGTGCCAAACATCTGTTTCCAGATGCTGCTGCGCGGGGCCAATGCGGTGGGTTACAGCTTTTACCCCGACAACGTCGTGCGCGGTTTTGTCCGGCATGCGGCCGAGGCGGGCATCGATATTTTCCGGGTCTTCGACTCGCTCAATTACCTGCCCAATCTTTATGTCGCCCTCGATGCAGTGCTGGAGACATCGGCCATCGCCGAGGCGGCGGTCTGCTATACCGGGGACCTGCTCGATCCAAAACGCGACAAATACTCGCTGAAGTACTACGTCCAGATCGCGAAGGACCTCGAAAAACGGGGCGCCCACCTGCTGGCGATCAAGGATATGGCCGGGCTTTGCCGGCCCTACGCCGCTGCGAAACTCGTCAAGACGTTGCGCGAAGAAGTCGGGCTGCCGATCCATTTCCATACCCACGATACCAGCGGCATTGCCGCCGCCTCCGTGCTCTCGGCGGTGGAAGCCGGCGTGGACGTGGTGGACCTGGCGCTTGCCTCCATGTCCGGATCGACCAGCCAGCCGAATCTCAATTCTGTCGTCGCCGCCCTGGCTCACACCAAGCGTGATACCGGTCTCAATCTGGACACCCTCAACGAGTTTTCCGGCTACTGGGAGCAGGTGCGGGATCTCTACTCGCCGTTCGATTCCGCCCCGCGCGCGGGCAGCGCCGAGGTTTACCAGCATGAGATGCCGGGTGGCCAGTACACCAATCTAAAGGAACAGGCCTCTTCAATGGGACTCGGCACACGCTGGCCGGAGGTCGTCCGCACCTATGCCGAGGTGAATCTGCTCTTCGGCGATATCGTCAAGGTCACGCCGTCCTCCAAGGTGGTTGGCGACATGGCCCTGTTCTTGGTGTCCCGTGGCATCAAGACCGCCGATGTGCTGAACCTGGAGCCGGGCTCGATGCCGTTTCCCGCCTCGGTGGTGGACATGCTCGCCGGCGAGTTGGGGCAGCCTCCCGGCGGCTGGCCGAAGAAGTTGCAAAGAGTCGTGCTCGGCAAGCGCGCTCCGCGACGCGGCCGGCCGGGGGCCAATCTCCCGCCGGTCGATCTCGAGAAGGAAAAGGAACTGCTGCACAAGAAGCTGAAGACCGAGATCACCGATGCCGCCCTGTACAGCCACCTGATGTATCCGGAGGTGTTTGCCGACTTCGCGAAATTTCAGATCACCTATGGCAATGTCAGCGCAGTGCCCACGCGGACCTTCCTCTATGGTTTGTCCCCCAACGAGGAAATCTCGGTGGATATCGAGGCGGGCAAGACCCTTTTCCTGAAGCTGATTCACGTTGGGGAACCCGATCGCGACGGCCTGCGCACGCTGACCTTTGAACTGAACGGGCGTCCCCGCGAGACCCGGGTGGCGGACAAGTCCATCGCCGCCCCGGCGCGTGCGCGTCCCAAGGCTGATCCCGCCGACCTCCTTCAGGTCGGTGCGCCCATTCCGGGGCTGATCACCGCGCTGGCGGTCAGCGTCGGAGCCAAGGTGGCCAAGGGCGACAAGCTGCTTACCCTCGAGGCGATGAAGATGCAGACCACTCTCTATGCCTCGGCTTCGGGCATGGTGAAGGAAGTGCTCGTCGCGGTTGGCGACACGGTGGAGAGCAAGGACCTGTTGCTCCGATTGCAGGGCTGAGAAAAATCGGCGAATGCGAATCTGCGGACGGGCTTTACGGGCCCGTCCGCCGGCAAGGCTGCGGCGTGAATCGCGGCGGCTGCAGCCCTTTGCGAGCGAGT
>JBDKHE010000276.1:0-9565 GCA_039797805.1 Verrucomicrobiota bacterium | reverse complement strand
CCGTGGTATGACCATGTCGAGCGCTTCGCCGGCATCAGCGGCTCCAAGGAAAACCTCCCGCATCTCCCCGACGGCCAGTTCCAGCCGCCGATGGAGCTGAACGTCGTCGAGAAACACGCCGCCGCCCGCATCAAGGACGCCTTTAACGACACCCGCCGGCTCATCATCGGCCGCACCGCCAACCTCACCCAGCCGCTCAGCAACCGCGTGAACTGCCAGTATCGCGACAAGTGCTGGCTCGGCTGCCCCTTCGGCGGATATTTCAGCACCCAGTCCTCCACCCTGCCCGCCGCCGTCGCCACCGGCAACCTCACTCTCCGGCCGTTCTCGATCGCCACCCGCGTGCTCTACGACAAGGACGCGAAGCGCGCCCGCGGCGTCGAGATCCTCGACGCCGTGACGAACCAGACCTGTCAGTTCACCGCGCCCATCGTCTTCCTCTGCGCCTCCTCCTTCAACTCGACCTGGCTGCTGATGAACTCCGCCACCGACGTCTGGCCCGGCGGCCTGGGCAGCAGCAGCGGCGAACTCGGCCACAACGTCATGGATCACCACATGCGGGCCGGCGCCTCCGGGCAGATGGAGGGTTTTGTGGAGCGCACCACCTACGGCCGCCGGCCGACGGGCTATTACATCCCGCGCTTCCGCAACACCGGGGCCGACCGGCGCGACTACCTCCGCAGTTTCGGCTACGAGGGCGGCGCCGACCGCGCCGACTGGAGACGCGGCGTCGCCGAACTCGGCGTCGGCGCCGACTTCAAGGACGCCCTGTGCCAACCCGGGGAGTGGAGCATGGGCATGATCGGCTTCGGCGAAGTCCTGCCCTACCACGAGAACCGCATCGCCCTCGACCGTTCGGTGAAGGACAAATGGGGTCTGCCCGTCCTCGCCATCAACGCCGAAATCCGGGAAAACGAGCGCAAGATGCGCGAGGACATGATGACCGACGCCGCGGAGATGCTCGAGGCCGCCGGCGTGAAGGATGTCCGCAAGGAGGACAAGGGTTACACCCTCGGGCGCGCCCTCCACGAGATGGGCACCGCGCGCATGGGCCGCGACCCGAAGACCTCCGTGCTCAACGCCCACAGCCAGGTGTGGGACGCGCCGAATGTCTTCGTGACCGACGGCTCGGGCATGACCTCCTCCGCCAGCGTCAATCCCTCGCTCACCTACATGGCGCTCACCGCCCGCGCGGCGGACTACGCCGTCGCCGAGCTCAAGCGTCGCAACCTCTGATCCTCGCGTAGCTGCATCCGGCCCGCTTCCAGTCTCCTGCCTCACCCGTCAGCGGCCGGGCAGTCGCCATGTCAACATGCTCTGTCCCAAGGTATCCGCCAGCCGCCCCCCTCGCCATTCTGTCTTAAAAGCGCGGCGGGCGGCCTAAGTCAGGCGGAGCGCTCGCGCGGCGGAGGCGAGCCAGATGCATGTCATAATCCACCCCGGATTTGCGTGGATTGTCCCGAAGCGGGTTAAGCAATAGGGTGGGCCTGCTACCACCGATAAAACCGCTCATGTGGAACTTGGTTGCGCGACCGACCGCGAAGTCCGGACGAGAAAATCCCGGATCGGTGGCTGCGTCGGTTCGCCGTCCGGCGGGTTTGGATTTTCCTGCCACGGCGCTCCCCGGAGGGTTGGGCCGGCTCCAGGCAGCCCGTCTCCCCCATTGAGCGGCACCGGACTTCACCTCACCGAGACCGCCGCGCGATATTCGCTTTCCCCCATGGCAGGTGCGGCGGCCCCGACCGCACCGGCTTTGACCCCAAACCCCAACCCCACGCTCCGCCGGGATTTCCGGCCAAAATACCCATGAATATCAAATGCACCCCGGCAGGCCGCGCCCTGCCTTTCCCCGGCCGCACAGCCGGAGTTCGCCCGTTTGTCGTTCTCTTTGCCGTCATTCTGGGCACCTGGCTGCCTCCCGCTGATGCCGCCATCCGGTTCACGGCGTTCAACAGCGCTCTCTTCAAGCAGGGCTACCTTGATGTCACCACCTACGGGGTTGTTCCGAACGATTCCAGCTTCAGCACGGCCACCGCCAACACCCAGTTGATCAACGAGGCGATAAAAGATGCCTATAACCTGAACAACGACACCCCCATCTGGGGAACCGGCGGCCAGACCTTGCAAGGGAGTCTCGTGCTCTACTTCCCACTCGGCACCTACTTCATAAACGACACGCTCAAGGTCCACACTGCAACGGGGAGATGGGTTGTGGCCTCTTCGGCACCTGGGAAGACTCCTGACTCGGCGCCTAAGTTTGAAGGCCTAAAACATGCCACCCCCGGAAATCACCTTGCGATGGTCGGCGAGGCCACCAGCGTCCCCAGCCAGCGTCCAATAATCCGGCTCAGGGATAGCTCTCCAGGCTTCAATCTCCCATCGAGCCCGAAAGTGATGCTGGAGTTCAAGAATTTCGGGGGAATCTGGCGCGACGATCTCGACATTCCCAAGGCGGAATTGGGCTCGTTTGTAGTCGGCACCAACGGTTTGTATACCACCCAAAAGCAACTGGTGGAAGACGCGTCGCGCGGGTATCATCAGATGTTGCGCGGGATCGATTTGCACACCGGCTTGGCGGGCAATACCGGGGTGATCGTCCTTCAATTCAATCAGGCCCAAGACAGTTCCGTCGAGAATGTAAAGATCATCGCCGGAAGCGCGCGGACCGGCATCCGGGGATTGCCCGGCCGGGGCTGGGGCGCCGTCAACGTGGAAATCAACGGCGGCGATGTTGGCATTGATCTTATGACCTACCCCAACCCCGGGACGGGGCCCGGCATTGCCAGCACGAGCAACTCGGGCAGCGTCATCGTCGGGGCCAAGCTGACCAATCAAAGAAAGTCCGCCATCGAATTTAGCGGCTTCGTGCCCCTGACCGTGGTCGGTTTCGAGATCGACCATCCGGGCTCTGGCTCCGAGGTGAGCACCTCCCCCCTCACGATTGAACCGACGCCCGTCGATCCGCAAATTCCTCCGAGCGATACGCTCTATAATTCGCTGATCAACCTGATTGACGGCAAAATCATTCTGCACAACACCGCGCATACCGCCATCGACAACACCAAGGGTCGCAGCCTCTACGTGCGCAATGTTTACGTCACCGGCAGCAACAATCTGGTCACGGCACCGGCCGGGGTGGGCACTTATACCGCCACCGGCGCCTGGAAAAGAATCAACGAATACTCCTTTACCGACACGCGGACCAGCAATATCAAAGGCGAGGGCGGCGCGCAAGTGCCCCAGTCCGCCGAGAAGTTTATTGATAGCAGCCTTGACACCGAATTGGTGACAGCTTCCAAAACCAACAATTCCGGGGCCCCAGTCACTGACCTGCGAGGAGATCACGTTTGGGGCGGGCTGCCTGCAGTGGATTCTGCCAATGTCATCGATGTGACCACCGACGTTCCGCTCTCACAGCGTATCGTGCCGGCGGTGGATGACCTTGATACGCGAGTGGTGGATCACACCAAGCTGCAGGACATCATTGACGCCCACTCCCCGGCAAGTCCCAGGACGCGAATTTTCCTGCCCAGGGGCATCTACCGGCTCACCGGTCCAATAAACCTCAAGCCGAACACGACTCTATTCGGCGCCGCGCGCCACTTGACTCGGATCGAGGTTGCACCTTCCTGGACTGCTAAACTGGTGAGCACCCCGGCCTTGCGGGTGGAAACAGCCATGATCACCACCACCGGCAGCCCCACGGCGACGACCTACCTCGGGGATCTGAGCATTGGCGTGGACACATCCGACAACAATGTTGCCGGCGATTGGTTCACAGCGCTCAACTGGAGCGCCGGGCGGGACTCGATGGTTCACATCGGCCAGGTGTATCGCTCGCCCGCCGCCGACAACAACCCCCCAACCAACGATCATAGTGTGCTCAAGATCACCGGCCAGGGCGGCGGTCGATGGTATTTTGCCGGGGCGAGAAAAACCGGACATGGCGATGATCCGAACTTCCGCATTCTCGAAGTCGTCCCGTCTGGCACGGAACCGCTCTGGATGTATGGCCTTAATTTGGAGCATCCTTTAGGGCCGCGGGAGTATGCCAGCTTTTCTAACGCCAGCAACATTCGCATTTACGGCGAGAAATCGGAATATGCTGACAGTGCCGAATCAGCTGTAATCAGATTTACTAACACGATGAACGCCGCCGTATTCGGCATGGGCGCGATCCGCAACGGCCTGAGCGGCGGCCGGGGGGCCTTGGAGTTCTTTGGCTGCATAGATGTGCTTGCCACCTTGATCGCCCCCCAGACGCATGTTTTCTCCACCTCAGTGACGGGGTCTAGGACCGTTCGGCAAACGATAACGACCGAAATCCCTCCAACGACCGGCGTTGCCTACCCGGATGTTGTTTCGCTCTACAAGGATGGCACCTTGGACGACACCAAGATGACTCACGACGCCAACGTTCCTTACTAGCCCGACTTCACCCATCGCCTCCCACGAACCGCCCTCCCTTCGGAAGGCGGTTTTTTGTGACCGGCGGCATCCCCGCCTCCCGCACCCCGGATTTACGTGGATTGCTCAGGACTCTGCCACTCTCTATCCTGTCGGCTCCAGCGTGTGCTCCCCTGCAGTGTCCGGGCCCGACAGTCGCAGTCTGCCGGATTCTTCACCATTCTTCCCACGATCCTCGCCCCGGCCCGCAATCTCCCCATGACATCCTCCTCTCATTACGACGCCATCGTTGTCGGCTCCGGTATCAGCGGCGGCTGGGCCGCCAAGGAACTGACCGAAAAGGGACTCAAGGTTCTGCTCCTGGAGCGCGGCCAGAACATCGAACACATCAAGGACTATGTGAACGCCCTCCGCGCCCCTTGGGAGGCGCCGCATCGCGGGCGCAATCCGGTCAAGATGGAGGCCGCACACCCCGTGTTGAAGCGCGACTACATCCTCAGCGAGATGAACCTCGGCTGGTGGGCTGACGAGGCCGAGAGCCCTTATGTCGAGAAGAAGCCCTTCGACTGGTTCCGCGGCTACCATGTCGGCGGGCGCTCGCTCATGTGGGGCCGGCAGAGCTACCGGTGGAGCGACGTGGATTTCGAGGCCAATGCGCGCGACGGCGTCGCCGTCGACTGGCCCATCCGCTACGCCGACCTCGCGCCGTGGTATGACCATGTCGAGCGCTTCGCCGGCATCAGCGGCTCCAAGGAAGGCCTCCCGCATCTTCCGGACGGCCAGTTCCAGCCGCCGATGGAGCTGAACGTCGTCGAAAAGCACGCCGCCGCGCGCATCAAGGCCGCCTTCAACGACACCCGCCGTCTCATCATCGGCCGCGTGGCCAACATCACCGAGCCGACCGGCAACCGCGTGAACTGCCAGTATCGCAGCAAGTGCTGGCTCGGCTGCCCCTTCGGCGCGTATTTCAGCACGCAATCCTCCACGCTGCCCGCCGCGGTCGCGACCGGCAACCTCACCCTCCGGCCCTTCTCGATCGTCACCCGCGTGCTCTACGACCGGGACACCAAACGCGCCCGCGGCGTCGAGGTGCTCGATGCCGAGACGAACCAGACCTGCGAGTTCACCTCGAAGATCGTCTTCCTCTGTGCCTCCGCCCTCAACTCGGCCTGGGTGCTGATGAACTCCGCCACCGACGTCTGGCCCGGCGGCCTCGGCAGCAGCAGCGGCGAACTCGGGCACAACGTCATGGACCACCACTTCCGGGCCGGCGCCTCCGGGCAGATGGAGGGTTTTGTGGAGCGCACCACCTACGGCCGCCGCCCAACCGGCTTTTATATCCCGCGCTTCCGCAATACCGGGGCCGATCGGCGTGACTACCTCCGCAGCTTCGGCTACCAAGGCAACGCCGACCGCGCCGGCTGGGCCCGTGGCGTCGCCGAACTCGGCATCGGCGCCGACTTCAAGGAGTCGCTCCGCGAGCCCGGCGGGTGGAGCGTCGGCATGACCGGCTTCGGCGAGATCCTGCCCTATCACGACAACCGCATCACCCTCGACCGTTCGGTGAAGGACAAATGGGGCCTGCCCGTCCTCGTGATGGACGGCGAAATCCGGGACAATGAACGCAAGATGCGCGAGGACATGAAAAACGACGCGGCGGAAATGCTCGAGGCCGCCGGCGTGAAGAATGTGCGCACGAAAGACGACCGCTATGTGCTGGGCGGCGGCATCCACGAGATGGGCCCCGCCCGCATGGGCCGCGACCCGAAGACCTCCGTGCTCAACGCCCACAACCAGGTGTGGGACGCGCCGAACGTCTTCGTGACCGACGGCGCCTGCATGACCTCCGCCGCCTGCGTCAACCCCTCCCTCACCTATATGGCGCTCACCGCGCGCGCGGCGGACTTCGCCGCCGCCGAACTCAAGCGCCGCAACCTCTGATCCCTGCCACCATGCAAATGCAAATGACCCGACGTGATGCCGTTATCCGGATGGCGGTGCTCATGGGCGCCACTGCCCTTGGTCCGCGCCTGCTGGCCGGCAACTTTGGCGCCACCCCCGGCGCACCCGCCGGCTTCACCGCCGCCCAGCTCGCCCTCCTCGACGAGATCGCCGACACCATCATCCCGCCCACCGGCGTGCCCGGCGCAAAGGCCGCCGGCGTCGGCGCCTTCATCGCCATGATGCTGCAGGACTGTTATGAGGCCGATGATCAGGCCATGGTCCGGTCGGGCCTGGCTCAACTCGACGCCGACTACGCCGCCAAACACCAGGGCCCTTTCGCCATCGGCCGTGCAGCCGATCGCACCACCTTCCTCACCGAGCTCGAGCGCGCCCGGCCGAAATATTTCCGCATCCTGAAGGAGCTCACGCTTCTGGGCTACTTCACCTCGGAGATCGGCTCCACCCAGGCGCTCCAATACGCCGAGGTCCCCGGCCGCTACGACGGCGACCTCCCCTACAACAAGGGCGAACGCGCCTGGGCCCCCGCCATCAAGTAAGTCCTCTTCCGATTGCATGCCCTGGATCCTTTCCGACCGGAATATCCCATGTGGCATTTTCATGGGCCGCTGCCGCCGGGTTGGCGCGGTGCCGATGTTCCATGGATCATCGTGGCCGGATGCTTTTATCATGGAGCCGACACATCATCACGCGGTTTTCGTTTCCCATCGCCGCGGCAGTGACCGCAAATTCCTGTGAGCAGCTATAATCCCGACCCGAAACGCTACGAGTCGATCCAGTATGCCCGTTGCGGCCGCAGCGGCCTCAAGCTCCCGCGCCTTTCACTCGGCCTCTGGCACAACTTCGGCGGCGTGGACCCGATTGAGAACCAGCGCGCGCTGCTCCGCCGAGCCTTCGACCTCGGCATCACCCATTTCGACCTGGCCAACAACTACGGCCCGCCGCCCGGTTCGGCCGAGGGGAACTTCGGACGCCTCCTGCGCGAGGATTTCGCCGCGCACCGCGACGAACTGATCATCTCAACCAAGGCCGGCTACGAAATGTGGCCCGGTCCCTATGGCGAGTGGGGCTCGCGCAAATACATCCTGGCCTCGCTCGACCAGAGCCTGAAGCGCATGGGGCTGCCCTATGTGGATATCTTCTACCACCACCGGCCCGATCCTGACACGCCGATGGAGGAATCACTGACCGCCGTGGCCGATGCCGTGCGCTCGGGCCGCGCGATGTATGCGGGCATCTCGAACTACAACGCAGCCCAGACCCGCCAGGCCGCCGCCATCCTCAAGAGCCTCGGCGTGCCGCTGCTCATCCACCAGCCGGTCTACAATATGTTCAACCGCTGGGTGGAGCCGGAGCTGCTGCCGACACTCGCGGAGGTCGGCGCGGGTTGCATTCCATTTTCGCCGCTCGCGCAAGGTTTGCTGACCAATCGCTATCTCGCGGGCATCCCGGCCGACTCGCGCGCCGTGAAGTCCGGCGTCTTCCTCAAGCCCGGCCAGATCACCCCCGCGGTGCTGGCGAAGATCCAGGCGCTCAACGAGGTCGCCCAGGCCCGCGGCGCTACGCTCGCACAGCTGGCCACCGTCTGGCTGCTGCGCCGGCCCGAGATCACGACCGTCCTCATCGGTGCGAGCAAGGTCGCGCAGATCGACGACATCCACGCCGGCCTCAGTCGGCCGCCGCTGGCCGCCGCCGAGCTCGCCAAAATCGAGGCAATCCTCGGCAAGAGCTGACTTGGCCTCCGGCGTTTTTTCGTCGAAGGTAAGGCCGCCTTTCAACCTCAGCCCCGACCCCGTTCCCGTCATGCCGAGACCCGTCACGCTTTTCACCGGCCAGTGGGCCGACCTGCCCTTGGAGAAACTCGCGCCGCTCGCGAAGAAAATGGGCTACGACGGCCTTGAGCTCGCCTGCTGGGGCGACCACTTCGACGTAGATGCCGCGGCCTCGTCCGCGAAATACCGCAAGGAGAAGTGGGCACTACTGGCCGACCACGGTCTCACCTGCCACGCCGTCTCGGCCCACCTCGTCGGCCAGGCCGTGTGCGACCTCATCGACGAGCGCCACAAATCAATATTGCCTGCTGACGTCTGGGGCAACGGCGACCCCGAGGGCGTGCGCAAGCGCGCCGCGAAGAAATTGATCACCACCGGCGAGGCTGCCCGCGCGTTCTTCGACGCCAAGCCCGGCAAGTCCGCCGCCAGGGCGCCGGCCACCGTCAATGGCTTCACCGGCTCTTCGATCTGGCACTCGATCTACGCTTTCCCGCCGACTTCCGCGGAATATTGGGAGCGCGGTTTCCAGGACTTCGCGAAGCGCTTCGGCCCGATCCTCGAGGTCTACGACAAGCTGAACGTCAATTTCGCCCTCGAGATGCATCCGACCGAGATCGCGTTCGACACGGCCACGGCGCAGCGCGCGGTGGCGGCGGTCAAGGGCCACAAGCGTTTCGGTTTCAACTACGACCCCTCGCACCTCGGTTACCAGGGCGTCGATTATGTCGGTTTCATCCGCGCGCTCGGCAGCCGCATCTTTCACATGCATGTGAAGGACGTGTGGTGGGGCCACGGCGACGGCAGCGTCGGCGTCTTCGGCGGCCACACGGGCTTTGGTGATGCGCGGCGCTTCTGGGATTTCCGCTCGCCCGGTCGCGGCGACATCAAGTTCGAGGATATCATCGTCGCGCTCAACGACGCCAACTACACCGGCCCGCTCTCGGTGGAGTGGGAGGATATCCGCATGGACCGCATCCACGGCGCCACCGAGGCGGCGGCCTTCGTGCGGCAGCTGGACTTTGCCCGCAGCACCGTGGCCTTCGACGCGGCCTTCGATAAGAAAAACCAATAACCCTTTTGATTCAGAAGCCAGAAAGCCGAAAATTCCTGGTTTCATGGCTTCAGAATAATTCCTCTTCATGGCTTTCACTCGCAAACTTCGCTTTGGCATGATTGGCGGCGGCCGCGGAGCCTTCATCGGGGCCGTGCACCGCATCGCCGCCCGAATGGACGGGGAGGCCGAGCTCGTCGCCGGCGCGTTCTCCAGCGACGCCGCCCGCTCGCGCGCCTCGGGCGCCGACCTGCATCTCGACCCGGCGCGCATCTACGGCAGCTACCAGGAGATGGCGCGCGCCGAGGCGAAGCGCCCGGCCGGCGAGCGCCTCGACTTCGTCGTCATCGTCACGCCGAACCACCAGCATTTC
>JBDKHE010000275.1:0-3961 GCA_039797805.1 Verrucomicrobiota bacterium | reverse complement strand
GGTGGTCCCGCCCGCCGGCACCTTCAGCAGATAGAAAGCCGCCACCACCAGGCCAAGGCCCAGTGCGACGTGCGGGTAGTAGTGCTCCCACAGGTGTTTCACCCGGTCCGGGCTGAGCGGCATCGTTGCAATGAGCAGCAGCAACAGGCCAAAGGGAATGATCAGGGCCGGTGGGATTTCCACCGGGGCAATCGAGCCCACGAACAAGGCAGGGTACATGGCTCCGGGAGAATGCACATCGCATGCCGGGAGCCAAGAATCGCGCGATCAACTGTCGCTTGCGACCGCCGGACGAGATGTAAAAACCACCGACGACCATTTTGCTCCCGATCAGCAACGGAGTCCGCCCTAGAATGAAAACGGCCGCCCGAAACGCGGGCATCAGCTGGCGATTATCGTGCCAGCAGTATGCATAATACCCGCAAGATTCCCCTTGCCGGCAGGCCAGTGCCACGCAGGCCGTCGTGCGTTGCACCGCTCGCGCCGGATCACAAGACCATGAACGAGAAGACCACCACCAGCGTCGGGAGCAGCGCCCCCAGGAGCAATCCCAGCGGAGAAATACCCTCCGGAAAATAGCGCTGGAGAATCGACTGACCCGCGGGATTCGGCGCATTGGCGATCACGGTCAAACCGCCGCCGGTCACCGCGCCAGCGACCACCGCATACTTGAGTTCCTCGCTGAAACCCGGGACCAAGGTCGCCAGGTAGGTGATGAGCGCGTTGTCGTTAAAGGCCGTCAGGATGGTCGCGCCGAAAAACAGGGGCACCTCGCCCAACCGGCCCAGCACGGGCTGGATCCACCAGGCCTGCAGGCCACCATGAATCACCAGACCACCGAGGAAGAAGCCGACCAGCATGGGCCCGCGCAGTTCCAGTTTGCTCTGGTGGTGGGCCGTCGCCTGGGCGAAAGCCAGGAAGAAGAGGAAGCCGCCGATAAACAGCACCGGGTGATGCGCGGCCCAGACCGTGAAGCCGAGGAAAAGGATGTGCACGACGGTCACCCAGACCGGCACAGGTTCTTCATTCTGACGGGACACGGACTCGGCCGGCTGCAAGGCGAGCAACTGCTTTCGGAAAATCAGGAAATAGATCGTGTTCGAAATCACGATGCCGCTGACCGCATGCCAGCCGAAGTGCATGAACATGTACTTCATGTCCCAGCCCCACGCTGCCGCGACCATGAGCACCGGCGGAGCGGCGAAATGCGTGAGCGTGCCGCCGATGGAAATGTTGACGAACAGCAGGCCGAGCGTCGCATACATCAGGCGGGGCGAGGGCTTCAGATCGTAGAACTGCTTGCAGAGCAGCAACGCCGCGATCGTCATGGCGGCCGGCTCGGTGATGAACGAGCCCAGGAGCGGCGCCACGGTCATGATGGACAGCCACCAAGCCCAGGGCCGCCCCCCGCCGAGCGAGGCCACGAGCTGCAGGCTCTGCTCGGCCAGGCGCATGACCGGTCGGGTCGAGGCCAGGGCCATGATCACCACGACGAACATCGGCTCGGTGTAATTGACCGTCTCGGCGACATAGGAGACCGCCGTGTCCATGCCCTTGAACCACACGATGGCCGCGCCCAGCGCGACCGCCCAGATGCCGAAGACGGCCTCCACTTCACCAAAGAAATGCAACATCTGTCCCTTGAAGCTCACTTCGTCGGGCACGCCGTCGTTGTCACTGTCCTTCCTCAATGCACAACGGGCTTTCAGCTCGGCGCAGTGCTTTTCCTCCACCACGTGCGCCCAGTGCCGGATCTTGGCCGTGGCGAAGGTGTGCAGGACCGCGAGGATGAAGATGACCGTCGCCACCAGATTGAACGGTTCGGCGTGGATGCGCGCCTGCAGCATTTCCAGCAGGCCCGTGTCCGCGGCTTCGCCATAGCTGCCCACATCGCGCGGGAAGTCGGAAACCGGCGCACCATGGGCCGCGCCGGCCGCCCATCCCAGAGGAGCGAGCAAGGAAAGGAGGAGAAGGCAGGGGATCAGTCTTTTCATTTTAAAAGGGTTGGTAGCTCGGCCAACGAGTGGATGAAGGCGTGGGCGCCGGCCTGAACCTTGGCGCGGGTCACATAGCGCCCGAATCCCACGAACAGATTCACTTCCGCCTTGGTTTCAAGATCACTCACACCGTCACCGACGGCCGCTGAGCGGACGGGTTGAAATTCCTTCTTCAAGGCCCGCACGACTTCCGGCTTGCCGCCCTGGCGCGTCGCCGGGTGCGCCGTGTCGAAGCCCGCATACCGGCCCGCGGCATCAAAATCCAGACGGACCGCCTCGATGCGGTCGATGCCCAGCCATCGAGCCAGCGGTTCGATCGCCTGCGTGTAACCGGCGCTGACAATCACCGGGATCCAACCGGCGGCCTTGAGGGCGGCCACGGTCGCCTGGGCCGTCGGCTCGACTTCCTTGATATAAAGCTGTCCTACGGCCTCCGTTTCCGCGCGTCCCGGCCGGATGATCTCCAGCCGACGCGCAAACACCTGCTCGAGGGGAATCCGGCCATCCATCGCGTCATTCGTCATCGCCGCCACCTCGGCCAGCACGGCCGGTCCGCGAAGCCGGGCAAGTTCGTCAACACCTTCAATGGCGCTGAGGGTCGAATCACAGTCGATGCAGAGAAGCTTGTCTGGTTTTGCCACAGCCACACGGAACACACGGATGCAACGGGAGGAAAGGATTTTTAGCCGCTAATATCGCGAATGGCGGCAGGTGCGCGGTGGCGGCCGCCAGGCCTGCGTGCCGCTCAGCAGCAAAGCATCGTGCTCGACAGACATTGCACTCGGATCCGCCCCGGCAAACTCCGGTGCAGCTTCGGCCCCAAAAACAAAAAAAGCCCGCCGCGATGGGAGGGCTTGGGCAAGGTGGGCGGCGTACGCCTTAGAGAACCTTGGTGGCGCGCTTGAACTTGTTGGTGAACTTCTCGACGCGGCCGGCCGTGTCGACGAGACGCTTCTCACCGGTGTAGGCGGGATGCGAATCCATCGTCACGTCGCGCACGACGACGTAGTAGTCCTGACCGTCGATCTTCTCGGTCCGGGCCGACTTCATCGTGGACTTGGTCAGGAATTTCTTGCCTGTTCCGATGTCGAGGAAGCAGACGTTGTTGAGAGCGGGATGGCCTTCGGTCTTCACGGTAAAAAAGTGTGGTTAATCAGCCTTGGCGCGCCTTGTAGCGCGGCTCGACTTTGTTGATGACGTAGATCTTGCCCTTACGACGGACGACCTGGCAGGCCGGGTGACGTAGCTTGGCGGATTTGATGGAGGAAACAACTTTCATAAAAACTAAGGAAGAAGATGGTCAGCCCGGGTAGTGTCAAAGGAAAAGATTTTTCCTGTGCAGGTAAGCGTGCTTCACGGTGCCCGGACGCCGGCAAACACCCGAGAAAGCCCGGTTTGAACCGGCGCGGTGGCCCGCCTGACAACCTCCTAAGCTCTTCATGGGCTTAGTTTACGGTCGGGTCGTCCGGGGCATCAGCCAAAACCTTGAGCTCGGGATCCGCGTGCGTGACCAGGCTGCGCCAAAGTGGGACGCCATCCAACTTGATGAGCCAGTCCCCTTCCACCGGGGTGAGCACCCAGGCGTCGTGTTTCATTTCCTGTTCCAACTGGCCCTTGGTCCAACCGGCATAGCCCAAAAAGGCCCGCATGGTGACGCCAGGCTGGCCCATCATCGCCGTGGCCTGCTCCACCTCGACGCCAAAATGCAGCTGAAAGGCCTGCTCCGCCGGAATCCAGTGCCACGTGACGATGATCAGCTGCTCCGGCTCGACGGGACCTCCGAAATAGAGCGGCACACCGGCGAGCGGGCCGAACGCGAACTCGGAGTTGAGTTCGCCCATCTGCTTTCCGAGCGGCCGGTTGAGGACCACGCCCATGGCCCCTTCCTCGTTGTGCGAGGAGAGCAGCACGACCGTTTTCCGGAAGCTGGGATCCCGCAACACCGGATGGGCCAGCAACAGCTG
>JBDKHE010000274.1:0-3230 GCA_039797805.1 Verrucomicrobiota bacterium | reverse complement strand
CCTGAACATACTTTTCCGCCCAACCACGCAGGCCATTCAATTCGTTTTCCTTGAGCGGCCGCACGACCTTGGCGGGTGAGCCGAGGATCATCGAGCCCGGAGGCGCGACGAACCGCTGGGTGACGAGAGCGTTTGCCCCGACGATACACCGGTCGCCGATCACCGCGCCGTCCAAGATGGTCGCGCCCATGCCGATGAGACATTCATCCCCGATCTCGCAGGCGTGGATGATCGCACTGTGACCGATGGTCGTGTAACGCCCCACCTTCACGCCGAAGTCGTCCGCCAGATGGACACACGCGAGGTCCTGGACATTCGAGCCTTCGCCGATCTCGATCGACTGGATGTCCCCGCGCAGCACGCAGCCGTACCAGACGCTGCTGTTCGCGCCGAGCTTCACATCACCGACGACGGTGGCATTGGCCGCCACGAAGGCCGCGTTGGCAGTGTCCGGCTTCTTGCCGAGATGACGGTTCAGTCGTTCCTTGAGATCCATCCACCCACCCTAGGACTTGCCGGCCGGAGGCCAAGCCTGAGTTCCACCCGGACTGCGCCAGCCCGCGATCCAAACAATCAGACCTATCACGCAAGCCACGCCTAGGACGCCCATCGCCAGCAGCCCGGCGATGCAGAGGATCAGGTCTTGGGTGTTCATTGTCTCGAGCCCTTTGTGACGCCAAGGTCCGGAACAAGTTTCGTGCGGGCCAAAACATTCTCGCTCCCGGCAGGCCGGCTGCTAAGGATTTGTCAATTCACCCCAACCATGGAGCAATTCACCCATATCTTGCGCGGTTTCCTGGGCTACGCCGTACTGATCGGACTCGCCTATGCCATCAGTTCCAACCGTCGGGGCATTAACTGGAAGGTCGTCGGCGCCGGCGTGCTGTTGCAATTCCTTTTCGCGGCCCTCGTCCTCTTCGTCCCGCCCGCCCGGGCGGCCGTGGAATGGGTCGGCGGCCGGTTCGTCGATCTGATGGGCTTCACGCAGGAAGGCGTGCGCTTTGTGTTCGGCTCGCTCGCCGACCAGCAGAAGCACGGTGTGGTCTTCGCCATCGGCATCTTGCCCTCGATCATTTTCTTCTCCGCGTTCACCTCGATGCTCTACTACCTGGGCATCCTGCAGAAGATCGTCTGGGCCTTCGCCTGGGTCATCTCCCGCTTCATGCCGCTGTCGGGTGCGGAAACCCTCAGCGCCTCGGCCAACATCTTCCTCGGCCAGACCGAGGCTCCGTTCCTGATCAAACCCTTCCTGCCGACGATGACGCGTTCGGAGATCTTCACGATCATGGTCGGCGGCATGGCCACGATCGCCGGAGCCGTCATGCTGGCCTACATCAGTTTTCTCGGCGGCAACAGCGACGCCGAGCGCATCCTCTTCGCGACCCACCTCATCACCGCTTCCGTCATCAACGCCCCGGCCGGTCTCATGATCTCCAAGATCATCATGCCCCAGACCGAGAAGATTAACACCGACCTTACCGTCTCCAAGGAGAAGATCGGCAGCAATCTGGTGGACGCGATCTGCCTCGGCACGACCGACGGGCTCAAGCTCGCGGTGAACGTGGGCGCGATGCTCATCACCTTCACGGCTCTGATCGCGCTGTTCAACGCCCTCTTCGGCTGGGCCGGCGCCCCGCACACGCTCGTGATCGGCGGCACCGAGATCGTCTCCTACCCCGGCTTCAACGGCTGGATCGAGTCGGTGACCGGCGGCGCCTTCAAGGGCTTCTCCCTCGAGTTTGTGCTGGGAATTATCTACGCCCCCCTCGCCTGGCTGATCGGCATCGATTACGGCCATCTGCTGCAATCAGGCCAGCTGCTCGGGACCCGCACGGTGCTGAACGAGTTCATCTCCTTCCTCCAGCTCGGCCAGATGAAGGCCGACGGCGTCCTGACCGACAAGCGCACGATCATCATCCTGACCTACGCGATGTGCGGCTTTGCCAACATCGTGTCGATCGGCATCCAGATCGGCGGCATCGGCACCCTGGCCCCGAACCAGCGTGAAAACCTCGCTGCCCTCGGCGTCAAGGCCGTCTGCGGCGGCACGATCGCCTGCTACCTCTCCGCCTGCATCGCCGGCATGTTCGTGGCCTGAGCGCGGAAGTCAGCCACCGCCGGGCGCTCTTCTAGTGAGACAAACCGCAAACGACCGGGCGGTGTTTCCGGTTATTTGTTGTGGAGGGCCGGTCTCCTGACCGGTCGCGGCTGGTCGGGAAACCAGCCCTGCAATACCGACCTGATCTTCCTGGCCGAAAGCCAAGCCGGGGCATTGGACCCAAAAGGATCAAATCCCAGGCCAAGAACCAAGGGACTCCACCCTCACTCGTACCGCAACGCCTCGATCGGGTCGAGCGAGGCGGCCTTCCACGCCGGGTAGAAACCGAAGCCGATACCGATCGCAGAGCACACCAGCAGGCCGGCGACCGCCCAACCCCAGGGAAACACCGCGGAGGCATTCAACAGCATGGCCCCGATGTTACCGCCAATCACGCCCACGGCGATGCCGATCAAGCCTCCGACGAGGGAGAGCAGGACCGCCTCAATGAGGAACTGCGCAAGGATGTTTTTTTTCTTCGCGCCGATCGATTTCCGGATGCCGATCTCCTTCGTGCGCTCGGTGACGCTCACCAGCATGATGTTCATGACGCCCACGCCGGAGGCGAGGAGCGCGATCGCACTGATGACAAAGGCCCCGATCGCAACGGTGTTGGCGATGTTGTTGAAGGCCTCGATCAAAGAGTCGTTGGAGAAAATCTCAAAATCGTTCGGATCTTCCGGGTCCAGGCCCCGCACCAGCCGCATGGTGCCCACGGACACATCCTGGATCGCCGCCAAGGTCGCCTGATCGGGCCCCTGCACATTGATGCTGATGGACCGGCCATAGCGACCGTACGCGTCCAGAAACTGGGTGATCGGGATCACCGCGAAGTTGTCCTGGCTCTGCCCGAAGGAGGAGCCCTTGGGCGCGAGCAATCCCACCACCGTGTAGGTATGGCCGTCGATCCGGACCATCCGGCCCAATGGGTTCTCGTTGATGAAAAGCTTCTTGGTCAGCTCATCGCCCAGCAAAACCACGGCCCGGCTCATCGCCACGTCGTCGGGTCCGAGGTTGCGGCCGGCCGCGATCTCGTAGTTGCGGCTGGTGATGAAGTTCTCGTCGCCGCCGCCCAACAGGACATTGGGATTGGTCCGGCGATCCAGGTAGGTGGCGATCCGGCCGCCGCGGC
>JBDKHE010000273.1:0-2985 GCA_039797805.1 Verrucomicrobiota bacterium | reverse complement strand
GTGCAGGCAGGGTTCCCGACCGTCTTCGGCCATGTATTTCTGCATGTAGCGCTTGTGATTGGCCCACATGCCCCGCAGCTGATCGAAGCTGATCCCGAAATCCTTTGCGACATCGATGACTTTCTCGCCGTTGTGGATGCGCGAGAACATCTCCTGACGCTGTTCTGGCGTGAAGTTGGCCCCGCTGTCCGCCACGACCTGCGCCGGCGCCTTCGGCTTTTCCGGCACGACGGCCGGCAGGTTCCTGGCCGGCGGCGATTTCCTGACAGGGGGGGGTGCGATTTCCGACAGGTCATCGGTTTCGGCCTCTGCCACATCCTTCAGCGCCTGCCCGAAACATGCAGGCTCCTCGGCCGGAAGTTCCGGATCATGATCGGATAGCCAGGCACGATAGCTTTCGGCCCGGATCCGGTCGGGGAAGATGCCGACCATGACCGGTCGGGCGATGACGACCTCGAACATGCCGTCCGAGCGATCGCGAATTTCGTAACCCATTTTACACCTCGGCTGCTCATCAGGACCGGGCCACCGCGCCCGGCCGACCGCGCCCGGGGATCGCCCCGGGCGGGTTTCGCATCAGGTCCGATCAGGCCGCTTCGTCTTTCTTGAAGGGCTTGAAGCTCAGCGCCGTGCTTTCCGCGATCTGGACCGTTTCGCCGGTGCGCGGGTTGCGCCCGAGGCGGGCGGGGCGGGTTTTCATGGCGAACTTGCCGAAGCCACCGATGCGGACGACCTTGCCGGCCTCGGTCGCGTCAGAGATCGCGCCGACGACGCCTTCGAGCGCAGTCCGCGCGGCGGCATGGGTGATGCCTGCCTTTTCGGCGATGGCATCGATCAGCTGGGATTTGTTCAGTGCAGACATTACTCGTTCTCCATTGAGGATTTGGCCGTTGCGGCCGGTTGGTGCGCCCTGGGCGGGGTCATCGCGCCCAGATGCGCATAGTGCTCGGCTCTCAGGAGCCAGAGATCGCGGGCCGCGCGCCAATCGCGCACGTCCTGCAATTCGATGAGGATCGACATCGCGCGATCGACCTCGTCCGCGTCGCGGCGGTCGAACCATTCCGGTTTGACGTCGAGGAACAGGATCGCCTCGGCCTGCAGTGCGATGTGATCGGCCTTGCGGATGGTGGCATTGGCCGAGCGCACCGGCAGGCCCCAGGCGCTGGCGATCATCCGGTCGATGCTGCCCTTGGCGCGGGCGATGTCCTCGGCCAGATCCGGCAGCTGCGCATGCGCCGAGATGAAATCGACCGCCGGCACGGTGATATCGCCGAGGATCGCCTCATGGGCGTCGTGCAGCAGCGCCCAGGGGCCGAGATCGGGCGGGCAGAGCCGCTCGACCAGGACCGAATGCGCCGCGACCGACCAGGGCTCGTCCGTGTGGCCGGAAAAGCGGTTCAGCTTGGCCAGAACCTCAGCCAGTAACATCGGCGTCAGGTCTTCGGGCTGGATATCGACCATGTTGATGGTGCGGCCCCTGGCGGCCCAGAGCGGGATGGTCATCAGATCACCCCGCCGAGTTTCAGGCCGAGCGTGACCCAGATCCCCGCCTGCAGAGTCATCAGCAGGATGCAGGTCAGCAGCATGATCAGGCCAGAGGCGCCGCGCGCGGTATTTTCCGCCGCGAGGACGCCCGCCCTGATCAGCAGCAGGAAAGACAGGCCCATGACGATCAGGCCGGTGACGATCAGCGAAATGGTGAGCAGATCCATCACGCCACCCCCGCCGGTGTGCCGACAAATTCCAGATCGCTGGCGGCGATAGAATGCTGTCTGGAGAGGATGGTGCGGATGGTGCCGAAGAATGCCTCGGAGACCTCAGGCGGATCCGCCGCGTTCAGAAGCAGGTCGGTCAGGATGCTTCCGGCGAGATATCCGCCCAATTGTGCCGTGGCTTTTTCGCTGCGCCCGGCTTCGCGCATCCCGATATAGACGCGGATGAAGTTTTCCTGCGCCGGCAGAAGCGAATACTGTGCGCGGAACTGGGCCTGAACCTCCGGGTCGGAGGTCGAGGCCAGGGCGATCTCGAGGCCCTTAACCGCGGCCTCCCGTACCTGGCGGATCATGTCGTCGGCATCGAAGGAATAACGCTGTTTCATGGCCATCACGCGTTCGCCAGGGAGATGGTCACGGACTGCCACTTGGCACGGCAGTGGTCGCGCATCTCGAAACGGACGTATTCGCTGGCGCCTATCACATACATGGCGTCGCGGATTGCCTGCTGACCGCGCTGCCAGCGCGGATCATCGTCCTCGGCGTTCAGCAGGGTGTGAATATTCTGGCGGTTGATCTGGCCTTCCTTGTTGGTGTCGAACGCATTGGTCACGATGGAGCGCAGGGTCGGCCGGGTGTCGGCGGACCATTCGTTCAGGCATTCGTCGAACAGTGCCTTGGCGGCCTGCAGTTCGGGGCCGTAGGCGATCTGATCGTGCATCCTCACGACGATCCGGAAGAGCGCGTCATGCGTGGAATAGGTCCGGTTGCCCTTCTTGCCGCCGACCGAGAGTCCGTATTCCTGTTCCATCAGGGCGTCAAAATTGCCCAGGTTGGTCATCAAGTGGCCCTTGAACCGGGCAACCTGATAGTGCAGCGCCAGTCCGAAGCCGAATTCGCGGCGCACCATCTCGTCGCGCAGTTTTTTCGCCGGGCTGATGTTTTCGACGGCGCGCAGGTCTCCGGTGCCGTCGCGCATATAGGCGTTTCCGTCCATTTCGACGATGCCGTCGGGGATCGGGTGCGGGGTGAACTGGGTTTCGTGATTGGTCATGTCAGGATTTTCCTTCAGGTGGGATCAGTGGTTGGGATCGGTCGCCGGGCTGCCGGCCAGTTCGGCCATGCAGACATTGGTCAGCTCGAGCGCGCCGTTGACCTGCGCCTGGATCAGCGCGGTGGCGCGGGCGATCGGGTCGTCGCTTTCGAGCGCCATCGAGGCGATCATGATGGCGCTCGCATGCAGCAGTGCGACGCAGCCGGCATGGCTGTCGGC
>JBDKHE010000272.1:0-2761 GCA_039797805.1 Verrucomicrobiota bacterium | reverse complement strand
CTTCGCCCGCGAACGGATCAGCTCAGCGATTTCCTGCGCCACGGCGCAGACGGCCTGTCCGCTGTCGGCAAACACAGCCAGGCGCACCTGTTCATCGGGACTGCGGACCAAGGGAGTGAGGGGGTTGCTCATGGGGATTTACTCCTGCACGGCATCTTAGCTCTGGCCGTGCCGGATGAAAATGGCAGATTCGATGTTGTTTTTAACATAAATGACAAAACCAGCCCAAGTCAGTCTGGAGTCCCTCGTGGAGCATTTGCCCCGTCCGACGCACCCGCTCTTTGGCCGTCGCCCCGGACCCCTGGTGTTGCCGGACAACATCGTCTGCTTCCATCGCCGCGCCAGCGCCGAGCTCAACCGCCCGATGAAAGGCCGCGCCCTGCATCACCGCTTCGTGCTGATCTTCGCACTGCAGGGATCCGCTTCCGTGTGCGTCGATCAACAGGTCATCCGGCTGGCCGCCGGGGAGGGGTTGTTGATCTTCCCGTTTCAATTCCACCACTACCTCGCGGACGGCGAACGCCGGCTCCGGTGGCTCTTCATCACCTTTGACCTCGCCGAGTCGGAATCTTTGCAGTCGCTCCGTTACCGCACCTTCGCGTTGGACGATGAGCTGCGCAGCCTGGCCACCGACCTGCTCCATGCCTACCTGCAGGAAGCGCGCATGTCCGAGCTGCCTCCGTTGCTGCTGGCCCTCCTGCTTGCCCGCTTGCAGCGGCAGCAGCCGAGTCCCCGGCGGGATCGTCTCGGCGCCGCCGATCCCGGGCTGGAGCCCCGCGTCAACCAACTCGCCCATCACACCAGCCACCCCCTGGGCCTCAAGGAAATCGCCCGCGAGTTGGGGATCAGCCAAAGCCACTTGCGCGCCCGCTTCCGCGCTTCCTGCGGGGTGAGCATCGGGCGTCATCTCCGGCAACTCCGCCTCGAGCGCGCCGGCGGACTCCTCCGCCTGACTCCGCTCCGGATCACCGAGATCGCCGAACAATGCGGATTCAACTCCATCTACAGTTTCAGCCGGGCCTTCGGAGCAGTTTTTGGCCAATCACCCAGCGCGTACCGCGAAAAAATGCGACCGAAATTCAAGCCGCGCTCGTCTGTGGGGAAGCAGAAGACCCGCGACGGGTGAGCGCGAGCGTCACCCGTTAAGCATCTCGAGCACATGCGTCACGGCCGCCGTGCGGGTCTCCACCCCGAGTTTGCGGAAGGTGCTTTCCAGATGCTTCTTCACGGTCGTGAGCTGGATGCCGAGGATGATTCCGATCTCGGGATTGGTCTTCCCTTTCACGACCCAAGACAGGATTTCCGCCTCGCGGGCCGTGAGGTCTAGCGCGGCCGCGATCTTTTCCGGCGTGGCCTCGGCCACCGACGTTCCCCGTGGCGCGCCCGTCAGCCGGTGACGATGCAACCGGGCGGACACTGCGGCGCTGAGTTCGTCCGGCGCCACTGGTTTCACCAGATAGTCATCCGCCCCGAGGTTCATCCCCGTGCGCAAATCCTCCCGCTCGCCCCAGCCCGTGAGAAAGATAAACGGCACGCCGGCCGTCGAGGGATCCCCTCACAATTTCTCCAGCACGCGATGGCCGTTCATTTCCGGCATGGTCACATCGCAGATGATCAGTTCCGGCGGTTCCTGCAGGGCCATTTCCGTGCCTTCGCGACCGTTGCGAGCCTCCCGGACCTCATGACCGTCTCCGACCAGAATAGACCCGATGACCCCGCGCATTTTCGCATCGTCGTCGATTATCAGGATCTTGGCCATGCGGGGCAGATTGATCAGCGGACAGCATGAAGTAAAGCGGCCGCTCGGCTGGTGACACACCCGCTGCGTTGCGGGGACGCACGATCGCGTGCGCGCCCGATGCAACGCGGCGACCTTAGCCGATCGGCCACCGTCGGCCGGCCCATGGCGCCAGCCCGTCCTTTCTGGCATGATCAGTCATCAACCAACCGCATCCCTCAAACATAAACTTCCATGACCCCGCGTGAAATCACCCTCCTCCAGACCTCCTTTCAGAAGGTTGCCCCCGTCTCCGAGCAGACCGCCGCCCAGTTCTACTCCCGGCTATTTGAGCTGGATCCGCGCATGCGGGCCGTTTTCCAAGGCAACCTGACCGTCGAGGGTCGCAAGCTCATGGCCTTGGTCGCGCTGACCGTCAAACACCTCCACCGCTTCGACCGTCTGGTCCCTTCCGTTCATCGGCTTGGCCTCCGGTATGCCGCCTACCACCTCACCGAAAACAATTATCGTACGATCGGTGAGGCCCTGCTCTGGGCGCTCGCTCGCGTCCTCGGTGACTCCTTCACCAACGACCTGCAAAGCGCGTGGGCTGAGGCCTACTGGATATTCGCCGAGTCATTGAAAGCGGGTGGCGAGGAAAGCCTCGCGCGACAGATCCGCGCCACGGCCTGATCCTCTTACGCATCAGCGGCATTCATCCCATGCACACCGTCCCGAACCAGCCTGCACCGGCCTCTCCCCTCATCGCCTTCGCCTTGCTCAGCACCGTCATCGGTGCCGCCTGGCTGACCCTCCGTCTCCTATGCGCCCTCACCTGATGCCACTTCCGGCCCTGTTCCATGCCCTGGTCCGGGCCGGGTTCCTGACTCTCGCGATTATCGCTCCCCGATCGGTCCACCACTGCTAACCGGATATCTTTGCAACCGCTTTTCCTCCTTACCTATGAAAACAGTCCAATACCTCCTCATCACTGCCGCCATCTTGGGCGGCCTCGTCAATGCCCACGCTGCCAAGCACAGCGAG
>JBDKHE010000271.1:0-8278 GCA_039797805.1 Verrucomicrobiota bacterium | reverse complement strand
CGCCGGCTTCTCGAGCAGGTCCTTCAGTGCGCCGAGGAACTGGGCGCCGACGGCGCCGTCGAAGACACGGTGGTCGCAGCTCAGGGTCATCGTCAGCGTCTGGCCGGGCACGACCTGGCCGTTCTTCACGACCGCCTTGGCGACGGTGGTGCCGACGGCGAGGATGGCGGCGTTGGGCGGGTTGATGATGGCGGTGAACTTCGGGATGCCCATCATGCCGAGATTGGAGACGCAGAAGGTGCCGCCGGTGTAGTCGTTCGGGGCGAGCTTCTTGTCCTTGGCCTTCTTGCCGAGGGCCTTGGCCTCGGTGCTGATCTGGAAGACGCTCTTGAGGTGGCAGTCGCGGACGACCGGAGTGATCAGACCGTCCTCGAGGGCGACGGCGAACGCGACATGGGCGGCGCCGTGATGGCGGATGTTGGCGCCTTCCCAGGAGCAGTTGACGGCCGGGACGCGGCGGAGGGCCTCGGCGCTGGCCTTGAGGATGAAGTCGTTGACGGAGAGCTTCACCCCTTGCTTCTCGAGACCGGTGTTGAGCTGGGCGCGGATGGCGAGCAGCGGTTCGGCGTCGATTTCGATGTCGAGGTAGACGTAGGGGATGGTGGTCGTGGACTCGACCATACGCTTGGCGATGACGCCGCGCATGGTGGAAACGGGAGCGAGGCGCTCTTCTTGGACCGGACCCTTGGCGGCGATGGCACCGCCAACAAAGCTGGGAGCCGGGAGTTTGGAGCCAGGAGCCGAACCAGCAGCCTTCAATTTGCTCGGATCCGCAGCGGCGGCGAGGACGTCGGCTTTGACGATGCGGCCCTGCGGGCCGGTGCCGGTGATGCGGGAGGCATCAATGTTTTGCTGGGCGGCGATCTTCTTGGCCAGCGGGGAAATGCGCAGGCGATCGCCGGCGGTGCTTGCCGGTTCCGGCGTCTGGGAACTGGGCTCCGGGGAAGCAACCGCCGCAGCCGGGGCCGTCGCGACGGCCGTTGGCGCGGCCGGTTCGGGCTTCTTTTCCTCGGCCTTGGGCGCCTCGGATTTGGGCTGTTCCTTCTTGGGGGCGTCAGCCTTGGGGGCGGGAGCCGCGGGGGCTTCGACGGTCTCACCGGGCTTGCCCACGGCGCAAAGCGCCGCGCCGATCGCGACTTGTGAGCCGGCTTGGGCGAAGATCTTGATCAGGGTACCGTCGAAGAACGACTCGAGTTCCATCGTCGCCTTGTCGGTTTCGACCTCGGCGAGCATGTCGCCCTGTTTGACGGCGTCGCCTTCTTTTTTGAGCCACTTGACCAGCGTGCCCACCGTCATGGTGTCGCTGAGTTTCGGCATATCGATGATGTTGGCCATGGGAGGAGCGCGCCGGCGGCGCGCGGTTAAGAGGTGAGTGTTATTGGTTTAGTGGGTCGGTCAGGTTTTCGGTGGGAGGTATGTGGGGTTGGGCCCATAACTCAGAACGAATAACCCATGACGGCGGCGCTTTATTTCATGACGCCAAGCGCCGCCTGATAGATGCGGTCCACGGTGGGGAGTTGGAGTTTCTCGACGGCGGGCGAGTAGATCGCGGGGGCGTCGATCGAGTTGACGCGCATGACCGGCGCGTCGAGGTAGTCGAAGGCTTTTTCCTGGATGAGGCAGGCGACCATGGCGCCGACCGAGCAAAAGGGCTTGGCTTCCTCGATGTAGAGGCAGCGATTGGTCTTCTTGACGGAGTTGAGGATGGTCTCCTCGTCGAGCGGGCGGATGGAGCGGAGGTCGACGACCTCGGCGCTGATGTTGTGCTTTTCCTTGAGGAGGTCGGCGGACTTGAGGGCCATCTGGATGGCGCGGCCGTGGCCGATGAGGGAAATGTCGGTGCCCTCCCGCATGACCTTGGCGGAACCGAGCGGAACGAGGTGCTCGCCCTCGGGGACCTCGCCGGTCTCGCCGTAGAGCAGGGTGTTTTCCAGGAAGATCACGGGATCGTTGTCGCGGATGGCGGACTTCAGCAGGCCCTTGGCGTCGGCCGGCGTCGACGGGACGACGACCTTGATGCCGGGGTGGTAGGCGGCGATGGACTCGGGCGTGTGGGAGTGCGTGGCGCCGACGTTGGTGCCGCCGTTGGCGGGACCGCGGAGGACGATCGGGCAATTGATCAGGCCGCCGGACATGTAGCGGACGTTGGCCGCGTTGTTGAAGATCTGGTCGAAGGCGACCGAGTAGAAGCTGAAGAACATCAGCTCCATGACGGGGCGCACACCGAGCATGGAGGCGCCGAGACCCATGCCGATGAAGCCGGCCTCGCTGATGGGGGTGTCAACGATGCGTTTCGGGCCGAATTTGGCGAGGAGGCCCTCGGTGACCTTGTAGGCACCGTTGAACTGGGCGACTTCCTCGCCCATGATGACGACGTTGGGATCGCGTTCGAGTTCCTCGGCCATGGCGTGGCGGAGCGCTTCGCGGTAGGTGATGACGGGCATGTTGGGAAAAAGTTATTGGTTATGAGTTATTGGTTAAGGGAGGGGGGAGTTGTGGTTCGGTACTCTGAACTCCTAACTTCCATCCAATAACCGGCGCGCAGCGCCTCAGTTGAAGAAGAGGGTGCCTTGGGATTTGCGGTCGGCGGGATTGTCGGCCTCCCAATAGACGTCCTTCTGGATGTCATCGACGGTCGGGTAGGGGCTCGCCTCGGCGAACTGGGCGGAGGTCTCGGCCTCGGCGCGGGCGGACTCATCGATCTTGGCGATGATCTCCTCGTTCAGGACCTTTTCATCGAGCAAGGCGTGCTGGAAGACCATGAGCGGATCCTTGTTAGCCTTGTAGTCCTCGATTTCCTTTTTGTCGCGGTAGGTGGTGTCCGGGTCGGCGACCGAGTGACCACGGTAGCGGTAGGTGCGGATTTCGAGGACGCTCGGGAGGGATTTTTCGTGGGCGAGCTTGAGAGCGGCGGAGACCTTGTCGCGGACCTCCAGGACATTGAAACCGTTCTCGATGATGTCCCAGTTCATGCCGTAGCCTTCGGCGCGCTGGGCGAGGCTCGGGCCGGCGGAGGAGCGTTCCTGCGAGGTGCCCATGGAGTAGCCGTTGTTTTCGACGATGAACACGACGGGCAGGGACCAGAGGGCGGCGAGATTGTAGGACTCGTGAACGGCACCCTGGTTGACGGCGCCGTCACCCATGAACGCCATGCAGGCGCCCTTGCGGCCTTGATACTTGAGGCCATAGGCGAGGCCGACCCCGAGAGGAATCTGTCCGCCCACGATGCCGTGACCGCCCCAGAAACGGCGGGAGGGGTCGAAATAGTGCATCGAGCCGCCCTTGCCCTTGGAGCAGCCGGTGTATTTGCCGTAATTCTCGGCCATCATCTCGTTCATGCCCATGCCGACGGCCAGGCCATGACCGTGGTCGCGGTAAGCGGTGATGATATGATCGTCGTCGCCCATGACAGAAACGCAGCCGACGGCGACGGACTCCTGACCGATGTAGAGATGCAGGAAGCCGCCAATCTTGCCCTGTTGGTAGCTCCGGAGACAGCGCTCCTCGAAGCGGCGAATGCGGACCATATCGCGGTAGAGTGCGATCAATTCGTCATGGCCCAGCTTGGCGTTGATGTGCGCGGTACGGGCGTTGTAGCCCGGATCTTCGGCTTTTTTGGAGGAGGGGGATTTCTTGCTCACAGGAAATGTTTCAAGTTTGAAGTAATATCAGGACGAATGAGTCCGTCTTTTAGGGAAAGGCTGCGGAAGACAAGCGAAAGTTTTGGCCAAGCAGGGGATGCCAAGGTCGCTCACTTGGGGGAAACGATCTGCTCCACCGTGATTTTGATGGGAGAAACCGAGCAATCGGCCCGGAGAGACACGAAACCGTCGCGGTATTGATCAAAAATGGGCCAAAGGGCCGCCTGATCCGTCTCGGGGATGGCCAGGTGCCTGATGGCCTCGCGGCTGTGGAAAGCGAATTTCCCTTCGGTGATGTCGGGGGGCAGCTTATCGATCGGCGTTTTGCAGCGAAAGAGGAACATCAGCCAGTGGGTATCGCCCTGATAGGCTTTCTCCGCGATCATGGCGAAGAGGTGCATGGCCTTCTCGTCCACGACCAGACCGGTTTCCTCCTCGGTTTCGCGGACGGCGCATTGCAGCGGCGATTCGCCGGTGGCCATCTCGAGCTTGCCGCCGATGGGAGTCCAAACGCCCAGGTTGGGCTGCTTGGCCCGCAACATCAGGAGCTGTTCCCCGGCTTGATTTTCAATGAAGACGAGGACGCTGATTTTGTAGGGAAGGGTTGGAGTCATTGATCGCATGGACGTTGGTAGTCCGGCCCTCGGTCGCAAACCTATCTTGAGGGGGAATCGGCTTTGACGGCTGATCCGGGTGTGAGTAGCCCGTTGTCATGCGTGTGAAGATCGCGGTTTGGGTGCTGATACTGCCGCTGCTGGCGGTGCGGGCAGAGCCACCCATGAAATGGGCGAGCCTGAAACAGGTTTTGGCCGCGGCGGAAAAAGGGGACCATGAAGCGCAGTTTCTGATCGGTTTGCAGTATCGGGTGGGCGACGGGGTTGACCGTGACCTGCAGGAAGCCACCAAGTGGCTGCAGACCGCCGCTGAATCGGGCCACGTGGGGGCCCAGAAGGCGCTGGGGGAATTGAAATCCCAAACAGGGGACCGAGGTGGAGCCGAGCAGTGGCTGAAGGCGGCCGCCGGGCAGGGCGACGCCGCGGCGATGGCGGACCTAGGAAATCTCATCGTGCAGCACGCTCCGCAAGGAGCTGACGTGGCCGAAGGCGTGCAATGGTACCAGCGTGCGTCCGAGGCGGGTGAAGTCAGCGCGATGAAGGCGCTTGGGCGCCTGTTTGCCCGGGGTGAAGGGGTGGCGCGGGATCCGTGGCTGGCGCAGCAATGGTATCGCCGGGCCGCGGCCCTCGGAGATCCGGAGGCGCAACTGGTCCTCGATCGCCTGGCGGCTGTGATCGCGGCGGTGACGGCTGATCCGGACAAAGCCATGGCGTGGTGGCGGACCGAGGCTGAAAAAGGCGACGTGGGTGCCTGCCTGGCACTCGGAGTCGTGTCCCGGAAGGATCGCGCAATGGACGAAGATCCGGCGGAAACGATGCGGTGGAGTGTGCTGTTGTCAGGCCTGCGCGGCGCTGATGCCTATCTGGCGCGGGGTCTCGTGTTGGAGAACGGAGTCGGGGTGAATCGCGATTTGCCTGCAGCGGCGGCCAACTACCGGCTGGCGGCGGAACGAGGCCATGCGTTGGCCCAATTCCGACTGGGTCTTTTGCTGGCCGCAGGGCGAGGCGTGAAGAAAGACCTCAGTGAAGCGGTGGGCTGGCTGGAAAAGGCCGCGCGTCAAGGCGTGGTCGAAGCAGGGGAGGAGTTGATCCGGTACAAGGCGGAGGCGGAAAGAGCCACGGCCCCCTTCACGGACGAGGGCAATTCGAGCCGGCGATCGGTACCCCCTGAGCCTTGAGCGGGGGCGGTCGCCAAAGCGGGGAGGGTGACGCCACCACCTAAATCTTGGTGGTCAGATGCAGTTGTTTTTGTGGGAACGGCCGATCAAGTCGGGGCCGCTGATCAGGATTACGGGCCATCCATCTGAATCGCCCGTGCATAAATTTCCCAAGGTAACCATCCTGCGTTGTGGGTCCGACCGCGTGACGCACGCTTCGTTCAGTCGACGGGGCGGGCGTCTGAGCGGTGAATCGTGGCAGGAGCGCAGCTTGAGCGAAGGATTGACGGTTGGCGGCAGGCAGTGGCTGGACGAAACGCAGGCGGCGGTCCGCTCCTTGCTCGAAGCTGAAGGCGGATCGGGCCCCATCGGTCTGGTGCTGGCGCCGCCGCTGACGCTGTTGAAGCACCTGCAAACGCCGCGGGTGGATGAGCGCAAGCGGAGGCGGATCGTGGAGTTCTCCGCCGCCCAGTGCATCCCATATCCGTTGGATCAGGTGGAATGGGACTGTGTTTTGTCCAGCGAGTTGAACCTGGCTCAGCACGTCCTGATCGCCGCGGTCAAGAGGAGCGTGGTGACTCCACTTTGTGCTGCCATCAGGTCCGGTGGTCGTGAGGTGACCACGGTTCTGCCCGCGGCCATCTCGCTGCTGGCAGCGATGCGCGGGCTGCCGCCGGTTGCGGGCGATTCACGGGTCGTATTGCAGGTGGGCGGTCGGTCGGCGACGTTGCTCCAAGTGTCGGGCGGCAATTTCGCCGTGCGCACCATCCTGCTGGCGGGCGATGGCACGGATCGGACGACCGCCCTTACCCAGCTGCTCCTGCCGGAAGTCGCTCGGACGCTGGGTACCTTTCAACGTCAGATCGGACTTCCGCCACCGACCAGGGTCTTGCTGCCAGCCGGTATGGCGATTCCGCACTCTTTTTCTCAGGAGCTGGAGACCATTCTGAAACTGCCGGTGACGGTGGCTAATCTGGCAGAGCCACTGTCATGGAGCGAGGGTTCCAAGCGGGAGTGTCCGATTGCCGAAAGAGTCTTGGCTGAAATGGTCGGGGCGGCAGGACTGGCGCTAAAGCCAAGGGCAGCCGGGATAAACCTGTTGCCAACTGGACTTCGCGCCTCGCAGAGGCGGCGGCGTCAGAAGCCGTGGCTGGTGGCGACCGGCGTCCTGACTCTCCTGGCGCCATTGTGGCCCCTCTGGCAGTTTCGGCAGCTGGCGGAAACCGCGCGGGCTGAAGGTGTCCGTTTCGAAAAGGAATTGGGGATGTTGCGCGAGCAAGCTGCTGCCGTCCAAAGCGAGCAGCATCGCTTGGAGGAACTGAAGCGGCTGAAGGCGTCTTGGGAAGATGTGGAGGCAGGTCGCGGGCGGTGGCTGCGGCTATTGGCTGACTTGCAGGAGCGATTCACCGCTACGGAGGACGTGTGGTTGGACCGGATGAAGGCAGTGCCTCAATCGGAAACCGCGCCCTGCAAACTTGAGTTGGATGGACGCATGCTTGACCGGGACAATCCGCTCACACCAGCAGGCCCGGCGGCGCTGCAACGGGCGAAAGCACTTCTGGACAAGCTCTCCGCTTCACCGTTTGTCGCGTCGATAGAAGAGGAACGTTTTGATGGCACCAAACCGGGCGTGCTGGCGTTCCGCTTCGTGCTGGTCATGGCTGGACAAGAATCCTTTTGAGCATGAATCGGCCTAAGACTGGAATTGTCGTGTGGGTCGTAGGGATTCTCCTGGGAGTGATCGCACTGGAAGGCGTTTGGTTGTTCGAAACATGGCGACGCACAGAGTTGGCGGTGGCGGCATTGGATCTGAAGAATCGTGAGTGGGAGCGTTTGGTGGGCCAGTCGCCCGCACCCAGTGGCGCCAGTCTGGCGAATCTCAAGGAGGCGGTCGGCGTGCTGACCGACGAACTGGCGCAGCGACAAACCGGCTGGGGGACTTCCAATGAGAATGCGGGTGGTCTGACTGCGCACTCCTCGGTGGATAGCCTGATCGCCTTGTCTCAGCTGCGAGGTCGTTTGCGCAAAAAGGCGGAAGCGTCGGGTGTTTTGCTGGGTCCGGATGAGTATTTCGGTTTTGCCGCCCTGGTGCAGGGTATTCCGCCAACGTCGAAAGCAGCGGACCTCCGCAGGCAGCAGGCCGAGGTTGAGTTTCTGGTCGAAACCTTGCTGGCCAGCGCGCCGCGGGCGCTGATCGGCGTGAAAAGGGAGAAAGGGGAAGGTCCAGCCGTGACTGAGACGAACGGACGGGCAAACACCTCCTTTGTCCTGCCAGCTTACCGCTCCTTGCGGCGGGACGGTTTGATTGAGACCGATGCGCTGCAAATCGAGTTTACCGGTGAGACCGGGACGCTACGTCGGTTCCTGAATGCGTTGGCGGAGTCTGCGCGGCCGGTGTGCGTACGCGGCGTGGAGGCGGAGCCGTTTGATGAATCGTCCCCGCAAGAGAGATCGCGGGAGGTTGGACGTCAGGAGGAATTGGGATCGCGGATTTCGCGATTTACCGTGGTCGTGGAATTTCCGCGCCCGGCAGCGGGAGGTGCCGGATGATCGCCCGCTTGGTTTTTCACTATGAAAAGGTGCTGCTGGTTGGAGTCATCCTGCTTCTGGCGTGTTCCGGATTCTGGCTGCAGCGCTATCATGCAACCCTCGCCCGAAGGGTGCATGGGCCGGGCAAGCAAACCGTGGGCGGAGTGGATTTCGGGCTGCGTCCTGCGGAAACACCCGCGCCTGTCCGTGAAGCATGGCCCGAGCCCCGGGGGCAGTCTCACGGAGACGAATGGCGCTATGAACTATTCGGTCCACCGGATATCGCTTTGGACCACGGGCGAGGGGCCTTTGTGGTTCGTCCTAATTTAGCCGAACC